>CANGZX010000063.1 GCA_947458775.1 Sphingobacteriaceae bacterium
TGGCCTTTGCCGTTGAAACAGCCAGGATTAAAAAAACTAAAAAATAGCGGACATGAATAAAACGATTATTATAAACATAAACGGCATAGTTTTTCACATAGAAGAAGATGCCTACGAGGTATTAATTAGCTACATGAACCAAGTGAAAAAACATTTTGGTTACAGTACAGATAGCTTCGAAATAGTGGGCGACATTGAAAATCGCTTGGCAGAAATGTTTAACGAACTACTCTCAAAAGACAACAAACAGGTAATTGTGTTGGCTGATGTGTTGGCGGTAACCCAACAAATGGGCAGCCCGAACGATTTTGAACTTCCGGATGAAGAAAGCGACGAAAACACGGTTCGGGTGGACAAAAGATTATTTAGAGATACAGAAGACCGGATTGTTGGCGGTGTTTGTGCTGGAATTGGCCACTATTTCGACCTAGAAGCTCGGTGGATCAGGCTACTCTTTCTACTGAGTTTCTTTTTCTTTGGAACGGGTTTCTTCCTATACCTTATTTTATGGATTGTGATGCCAAAGGCGATTAGCCGGGCAGATAAATTAGCCATGAAAGGAGAAGCCGCTACTTTACAAAATTTTAAAAAGAATTTTGATGAGGAAGTTGCCGCTGTAAAAGAACACTTACATACTGCAAAAAAAGAAGTGCAGCCCTTTTTTCAACGGTTAGGCCGATTTATTGAGCAACTCTTTTCGCACTTTGGTAAATTTTTAGGAAAAACAGGTATGGTGATTATTAAGATTATTGGCGGCTTTAGTATTGCCATAGGGGTATTGATTTTATTCACCTTTTTTTTAGCCTTACTAGCTGTTCTGGGAGTTTGGAACAGTTCGGAATTGCCCATTTTCCCGTTTAGTATTGTAAACCCCGAGTACCAGGCGGCTATTTACATTTCGGCTTTCTTGGTTGTAATCATCCCCTTGGTATCACTCATATTATTTGCCGTGCGGGTATTGTTTAATAAAAGCACGGTTGGTAAAAATGGCTCCTTTGCCCTGTTAATGGTGTGGCTAGTAGCCCTATCTGTAGGTTTATACTACGGCTTTAAAACCGCTGGTGAGTTTAAACAAGAGGCTCGTTTTTCACAAACCCAAAATTTAAAAACCTACCCTACCTATTATCTTCAACTTAATAAAGATAAATTTTTAACCAAAGAAGATAGCTTAAGCTACCATGTAGATGGGCACTATACAAAAGGCAAAATAGTTATCAATCAGAATGACCACGACTCTCCGGATAATATGCGCTTAAACATAGAGGCCAGCAGCGACAATACTGCCTCGGTTATTGTACAATACATCTCTAACGGTAAAAACTTCGAGACTGCATTGGCAGCGGTTAAACGCATAAAATACCGGGTACTTCAACAAGATTCGGTGTTACTATTAGATGAGGCTATACATTTAATACCGTCTGAATTGTGGCGCAACCAACGTGTAAAGGTAACGCTTAAGGTTCCTCAAAATTCTCGGTTGGTTATTCAAGCCGATTTAAATGAATACCTGGAGCATTACAATTTATACGATTGTATCCCAACCAATGCACAAAATTACCAAGCCGATGGTAGCGGAGCGCCAAGCAACTGGATGATGGGGAAAGATGGGCTTACCTGCACCACCGACTCCACGCTTTTAAAAAAATAACCTAAAGCCACGCCAAAAAGCGTGGCTTTTTTTTGCTTTCTTGGGTAGCTTAGCTTCAATTTGTATATTGGTACCCAATGATGTCGATTGAAAAACTGTACGAGATTTATTTAAAACACCCGGTTATTTGTACCGATACCCGAAAAATAACCCCGGGCTGTTTGTTTTTTGCACTAAAAGGTGAGCATTTTGATGGAAATACCTTTGCAGAGAAAGCAGTAGGATTGGGTGCTGCTTACGCTATAGTTGATACCAAAACGAACGGAAATGAGCGTTTAATTTTCGTAGACGACGTTTTGGTAACTCTACAAGAACTAGCCACCCACCACCGCAAAAACTTACACATTCCGGTAATTGGTATCACCGGTAGCAATGGTAAAACCACCACCAAAGAGTTGTTGTATGCCGTGTTGAGTCAACATTATTGCACTTTTGCCACTCCTGGTAATTTAAACAACCACATTGGTGTTCCACTCAGTATTTTGTCCATCGGGCCCGAGGTAAAAATTGCCATCATAGAAATGGGCGCCAACCATCAACAAGAAATTAGCCAGCTTTGCCGCATTGCGCAACCCACCCACGGCCTAATTACCAATATTGGCAAAGCCCACTTAGAAGGTTTTGGTGGATTAGAGGGTGTAAGGAAAGGTAAGGGTGAGCTTTACGCCTATTTGGCCGAAACGGATGGCGTGGTGTTTGTGAGTCATACCAATTTCGAGTTAAACGCACTTTGCAGAAAGTATCCGCTTACTAAATTAGTTTTTTATGGTGCCGGTATGGATAATTTTATTTCTGGAAATAGCACCACCGAAGTTCCATTTTTAAGCGTGGCTTGGAAACGTGAACGCTTAGAGTTTGACGATTTAAAACACGAAGTAAGCACCCACTTAACAGGAAGTTACAATGTAGAAAATGTATTGGCAGCCATTTGCGTGGGCGCATTTTTTGACTTGCGCACCGAGGAAATAAATACTGGCATTAGCGGATATATTCCAAAAAACAACCGCTCCCAGCTTACAAAAACAGAAAAAAACACGCTCATCTGCGATTACTACAATGCCAACCCCAGTAGCATGCTAGGCGCTTTAGAAAATTTAGAAAAGCTACCGGGAGCAAATAAGGTGCTTATTTTAGGCGATATGTTTGAATTGGGTGCCGAATCTCCAGCAGAGCACGCCGCGATTATAGAAAGGGCCTTAGCCATTCCGGCTAGCAGATACATTTTTATTGGTGTTGATTTCTTCGAGCAACAGAAAACAGGTAAGGCCGAGTTTTACAAAACCGTAACAGATGCCGAAGAGGCTTTACGCAAGCACCCTATTGAAAATAGCACCGTATTATTAAAGGGTTCTCGTGGAATGGAATTAGAGAAATTATTGAGTTTATTGTAAACTTAAGGCTGTTTTTCTACCCGTAACCCTATATCGCTAACTTCTTTTAGAGGGTTATCCCGCATATTTTGTTCTAGCTCAAACACATAGGTACCCGCCTGTGAAAAATGATGGTTTTTAAACAAAACCAACTGGTGGCTTCGTAAATTTCCAGAGCCGGTACCCAGCCACTCTCCATCTAGGTTGGCTAAGGTGTATTCTTTTCTCCAAGCCGTTTGGGTTTTATTGGGATTGCGTTGCTTAATGCGGATAAAAATATTGGAATAGGCATACGCTTCGGTATGGCGTAAGTTTATAAATAGAGTATAAGCCGCGGCCGTATCTACAATAGGCACGGTTACTTTAATTGGATTTACGTAGGTCCATCTTGCCTGATTTATCGACTGATTTTCATCTACTACTACCTGCTGGTTTTGACACGCAAAACCCGATAAAAGCATCCCCAAGCAAAAAATAAAAAGAATACGTTTCATTACCTACTCTGGTTTTGGGGTATTGGGCCTGCGTGGTGGACGCCTGCGGTTGTTATTAGTTCGCGGAGCAGCGCTTGGAGCCGGCGTACCCGCTGCAACTTGCTGCGGAGGACCACCATTGGTGTTTTTAGGGCGGTTGTTGCGACGGTTTTTATTGTTGCGGCCTTTATTCCGATTGTCTAAACGGGTTAAACTATCCTGCCCAACCACATTTTCGTAATCAAAGGTTTTTACTGGTGTTTTCTCCGCCAACTCTACCGCACTATCGTTTAAATCGTCTGGCTTTTCGCCGTTTTTATTCAATTCTTTTATTTCTCTTACTCTAGCAGCGTGTAACGGGATCCAATCTTCGTTATCGGGGTAGCTATACCACATCAATTTTTTAAAAATATCTGTTTTCTGAAGTCGGGCTAGCCCTTTTCCGGTTTCTAGTTTATCTACATTGTTTGGAATGTCTTTTAAGGCATCCATGTAGGTATCCAGCTCGTAATTGAGGCAACATTTCAGTTTGCCACACTGTCCCGCTAGTTTTAACGTATTTAAAGAAAGGTTTTGATAACGGGCCGCTGCCGTAGAAACCGTTTTAAAATCGGTAAGCCAAGTAGAGCAACACAATTCTCGTCCGCAAGAACCAATGCCACCTAAGCGGCTAGCTTCTTGACGCATACCTATCTGGCGCATTTCAATACGAACGCGGAATTTTTCGGCCATGCGTTTAATCAATTCTCTAAAGTCAACACGACCTTCGGCTGTATAATAAAACGTGGCTTTGGTTTTATCACCCTGATAATCTACATCGCTCAATTTCATAGCCAAACCCAATTCTTTGGCCAATACACGAGCTTTGTGCATGGTTTCGAATTCGGCTTCTTTGGCTAGTTTCCACTTTTCTACATCAGCCTCGGTAGCCTTGCGGATAATTTTTTTGATTACGTCTTCGGTTTTCACATTGCGTTTTTTTAATTGCATGCGCACCAATTCGCCGGTTAGCGATACGTGACCTACATCAAAACCACTCGATCCGGTTTCAACGGTTACCAATTCGCCAGGCTCTAAATAGAGGTTGTCGGTATTTATAAAAAAATCTTTTCGTGAACCCTTAAACTTGATTTCGAGAATATCAAAGGGTTTATAATTGCTAGGCATATCCATATGGGAAAGCCAATCGTATACATCTAATTTGCTGCAGCCATTGGTAAGGCAAGCACCATTGCTTTTACAACCGGCTGGGGCACAGCCTCCAGAAGAACAACTTCCACATCCCATAATTAAATCCCTATATATTGAATCCCCTCGGGGAGTGTATTAAACCTTAATATCTTAACGAATTGTAAAGATACATCTAAAAATAAAATTTTTGGGTTTGCATTCCGCGAAAGATGGTAATGTGCTTTTTCTAATTCAGCAATAATAGCTTCTGCTTTAGCTAAACTCAATGCTTTTTCAGAAAAATTAACCGCTACCAAATACTCGTTTTCGGGCAAACGAATGAGTTCTTTAGCACCAGAAAGGTAAACCATACATTCACGTAAAAAATGAATGCCGTAACGTAAAAATGCTTTTTGGTTCTCCCTCCCCGATTTAGAAATTTGTTCTACAAAGTCTAATATGCTGGGCCCCTTGTCGGCAAAAGTCATGCGCAACCAATCGGTAAAGAGTGCAAAATTGTCGCTCTCCACATCATTCATTAAATCTAGGGCTGCTTGCACATTCCCCTCACTTAAAAAAGCCAATTGTTTGGCTCGGTCGGGCGACACAGAAAGACTCAATAAATGGATTTTGTAGAA
>CANGZX010000064.1 GCA_947458775.1 Sphingobacteriaceae bacterium
ACAATGTTTTATTAATGGCATACACCCACATTGCACACGATTGTGTGGTAGGCAATAATTGTATTTTAGCCAATGGTGTGCAATTGGCCGGCCACATTACCGTTGATGATTTTGCCATTATTGGTGGAATGAGTGCGGTACACCAATTCGTAAGTATTGGTGCGCATGTCATGATTTCCGGTGGTTCTTTAGTGCGTAAAGATGTACCACCTTATACCAAGGCGGGTAGAGAACCACTTTCGTATGTGGGTATCAACTCGGTAGGCTTGCGCCGTCGTGGGTTTAGTTCCGAAAAAATAAACGAGATACAAGACATCTATCGGGTTTTATTCTTAAAAAATAGCAATACAACCAAAGCGCTCGATTTGGTAGAAGCTGGTTTTAAACCCACCGAAGAGCGTGATGAAATTATTAATTTCATTCGTAATTCCAACCGCGGGGTAATGAAAGGTTTTGGCAACGGCTAACTAATATGAAGGTTGTTCTTGAAAATATCGGAAGAAGATTTAACCAAGAATGGATCTTTAAATCGCTGTCTTACACACTCGAACCCGAAAAATCCTATGCCGTTTTAGGAAGCAATGGCAGTGGCAAATCAACCTTAATACAACTTATTGCTGGTAACCTGAGTTCATCTGAGGGAAAAATGAACTACGAAATAGAGGGTAAAAAACTAGAACCCGAAGAGGTTTACCAATACATCAGTTTAGCCGCACCCTATTTAGAACTCATTGAAGAGTTTACCCTCGAAGAACAACTAGACTTCCACTTTCAGTTTAAAAAACAACTTGCCGGGACCACTAAAGAAACTTTATTAGAAACCTTAAGCCTAAAAGGAGCACAACACAAGGCTATTAAATATTTTTCGTCGGGCATGAAACAGCGGGTAAAACTAACCTTAGCGGTTTTCTCCGATACGCCCCTCTTATTGCTCGATGAACCCACAGCCAACCTCGATGAACAAGGAATTGATTGGTATCGTTCGTTAATAAGCCAATATGGTGTAAATAGAACTTTGGTGGTTTGCTCTAACCAGCAACACGAATACGACTATTGTACACACCAAATACAACTGGCAGATTACAAAAACTTTTAGATCCGCGACAATAGTGGGGTGGCTATTGTTAAATAGTAAAAAACACCATAAGTTTGCAACACAAAAATAGATGCATTAAGGCATCATTAATTCGGTTTTTATGGCAAAAGCATCAGAAGTTAAAAGTGGTAATATTCTTCGGTTTAACGGAGAGTTGGTTACAGTAGAAGAATTTCTTCACCGCACACCAGGAAACCTTCGGGCTTTCTATCAGGCTCGAATGCGTAACGTAAAAACCGGAAAATTGGTAGAATACCGCTTCCGTACCGACGAAGATGTGGAAATCTGCAGGGTAGAAACCAACGATTACCAATACCTTTACGAAGACGGCGATTATTTTGTGGTAATGGACAACACGTCTTTTGAGCAGTTTAACATTCCTAAATTTTTGTTTGGCGATGCCGCTCGATTTATGAAAGAGGGAATGAACGTAATTGTAGCTTTCGAAAGCGAAGAACCAATTATGGCGCAAGCCCCGGCAAGTGTTGAATTAGAAATTACCTACAGCGAACCTGCTGTGAAAGGCGATACCTCTACCAATGCCCTAAAAAGCGCAACCGTTGAAACAGGCGTAGAAATTAGAGTACCTCTATTTATTAACCAGGGTGAAAGGGTTAGAATAGACACCAAAACCGGCGAATATATTGAGCGGGTTAAATAAGATCTTTAATTAATTTTAAGTTGATTATAGCCGGTCTTGGAGCAATCTAAGGCCGTTTTTTATTTTTAGTACCTTTATACTGTGAACAAAGCCGAAGCCAGAACTCATTCTTTAAACTTGCGTAAATCCTTGTCCGAAAAACAAATCGAAGAGGCTAATTTGGCTATTCTTGCACATTTTAAAACACTCGATCTTTCAAACATTAGCCTCCTTCACCTTTTTTTACCCATAGCGGGTAAAAATGAAGTGAACACCCAACTATTAGTAAATTGGTTACGAGAAAACCAGCTAGGTATTCGTTTGGTGCTCTCTAAAAGCGACACCAAACAGCACACGCTGCGTCATTTTGTTTGGGATGAACACACCACACTCCAAACCAACCAATGGGGTATTACCGAACCAAACGGCGGATTAGAGGTAGAAGAAAAAGAGTTGGATATGATCTTAGTTCCCTTGTTAGCGTACGATCTGCGGGGTAACCGAGTGGGTTACGGAAAAGGCTTTTATGACCGCTTTTTAGCCAAATGCAATGCAAACGTTCAAAAAGTAGGGTTATCGTATTTTGAACCATTAGATAGTATAGGCGACGCTGAGTCCTTCGACGTTAAGCTGAATAGCTGTATAAGTCCGGGTAAAATTTGGCGATTTTAATTGCTTTGCGCCTTTATAAAATCACTCACCAAATAGCCAATAAATTTGGCTACAAGGTTTTCTGAATTTGCTATACCTTCGCAAATATGGAGGTAGCCCAATTTTGTACCCTTAGTTTGGTAGATAAAGGAACGAATTTGCTCGGTGGTAAAACCGGTGGGGCTAGCTGCACTAGCTGAAATCCCGGCAATACTATCCAAGTCTACTTCTAAACCACAAAGCCCACGAGTAAAAGTTAAAGCATGTTCAAAGGCCTTTTCGGGTGTGGTTTTTCCTATTAAAAAATCTTCAAAATAAGTCGCTTGTATACGATCCGTGTGGCTAGATAATTCGGTTCTTAAATACTGAGCGTTGTAATTTTCGTGTAGTCCCAATACGGCATATTTATGTAGAAAGCCCTCCTGAAAAGCATACGAAAATCCATTGCCACTATGACGGCCTTCTAGCGCCCTAAAGTCGGCATGGGCATCAATATTAATTGTATTTACAAGTTGATTATTGATCTGCGAAAATGCTTTTAAAATGGGATAAGCGTTGTTGTGGCCACCTCCAATAAAAATAGGCACCTTTCCGGCTGCAAAAATTGCTTCCGCTAATTTCAGTACCGCTTCATCAATACTATTAACCAGCGTTCTTAATTGTGTTGTATCGGCTCCTTTAGCTTGCTTCATTTCCTCTTCAAAGCTTGAACAACCCAAAAGCAATACATCGGTTCCGGACAATATTGCAGTACTCTGTATGTTACACAATACCGGAAGAACTTCCGACCAAGTGTTGGCAGCACCGGGCTTCCCGCCATTCGCTAACACGCCAACATCTTCTGCTAAACCAACCACCACAAATTTTGCAGGACTGGTGGTCAACTGCTCCAAAGTAGAAACGGTAGCAAACTCTTGACCTAGTTTTGTCTCCCCCCCTCTGCAAGTAGTAAGCGCTAGTAGGTCGGCCGAACTGTAAGTATGTAGTCTACTCATTTTCGTAGCGTTTTCCGTTAATAAATACTCCTTCAATAAGGTTTTCTCCAAATGAATACGGGAGATAAGCCAATGAAGGCAATGCTTTGGTATAAAAGAAATTGGCCACTTTACCCACACTTAAGCTACCGTACATATCCGACAGTTTCATGGCTGCGGCACCATTTAGGGTAGCGGCATTAATGGCTTCTTCGGGTAGCATTTTTTGGCGCATACACGCCAACGAAACCACCAAATTCATATTTCCAGAAGGAGCTGAACCTGGGTTATAATCGGAAGCTAGCGCCAGGCACACATTTTTAGCAAGCAAGCGGCGGGCATTGGCAAAAGGGATGCCCAAAAATAACGAGCAATTGGGCAAGAGGGTTGCAATGGTGTTGCTGTTGGCAAGTGCATCTTCAGCAGCTGCATTCATTTCCTCTAAATGATCTACCGAGAGGGCTTGGTGGCGCACCGCCAACTCTACTGCTCCGCTGGCAGATAATTGGTTGGCATGTATTTTAGGTTTTAAACCATACGCTGCGGCAGCGGTTAAAATTTGTTCCGTTTCTGCTAAAGAAAAGAATCCTTGTTCACAAAATACATCCATATAATCGGCTAAACCCTCTGCACTAATTTTGGGCAACAGGGTTTTAAGTAACAGGTCTATATATCCTTGGTGATTTTCTTTGAATTCTTGGGGGTAAGCATGGGCGCCCAAAAAAGTGGCTTTTATGGGAATGGGTGACCATTCCTTCAGGCGTTTTATTACCCGAAGCATTTTTAATTCACCTTCTACACTTAAGCCATAGCCACTTTTCAGTTCAATGGCTCCGGTACCCGTGGCCATTACTTTTTGCAAACGTTGTTTAGCCAAAGCAAAGAGCTCATCTTCTGAGCAGGCTTGTATTTTTTGTGCCGAGTTTAAAATGCCACCACCGGCAAGGGCAATCTCTTCATAACTTTTACCCTGAATTTTTAAAACAAATTCCTCTTCTCTGCTGGCCGCAAAAACCAAGTGAGTATGCGAATCGCACCAAGAGGGAAAAACCCATGCACCGTTCAATGAAATTTGTTTGAGTTGCAAAGTGTTTGTGGGCAAAGCATCCATAGAACCAAAGGCAGCAATGCGACCATCTTTTACAAGCAACCAGGCGTTTTTAAGACTGGGGAGTTGCGCCATATCGGCACCACGAAGCAGCCGAACATTGGCATCGTGTATACCCACTAGGGTGTTGATGTTGGTGAAGAGAGTTGTTTCCATATTAAAAGGCTAACTCTACCAATACCGGGCAATGGTCCGAATGTTTGGCATCGGGTAAAATGGCGGCACGTTTTAAATTTAATTTAAGGGATTCGCTCACCAAAGTATAATCAATGCGCCAACCCAAATTCTTAGAGCGGGCACCTGCACGGTAACTCCACCAGGTGTAGTGGTGTGGTTCTTCGTTAAAATGCCTGAAAGAATCTACAAAACCACTTTGAATAAAATTTTCCATCCACTCACGCTCTTCGGGTAAAAAACCAGAGGAGTTGGCGTTAGATTTGGGGTTGTGAATATCAATCGGTTTATGGCAAATATTATAGTCGCCACAGATTACTAAATTGGGGAGCGTGTTTTTTAAGTCGTTGATGTATAGTTGAAAATCACTCAAAAATTGATACTTAAAAGCTTGGCGGTCATCTCCACTAGAACCCGAAGGAAAATAGGTGCTTAATACCGAGCAGTGTTCGAAATCGGCACGAATTACTCTACCCTCTCTGTCATAATCGGGCAAGCCGCAGCCATATTCTACATGTTTTGGCGTAATTTTGGTAAAAATAGCCGTTCCGCTATAGCCCTTTTTCTCGGCCGGATACCAATAATGCTGATAACCCAGTTCTTCAAGCAAATGCAAATCAACCA
>CANGZX010000065.1 GCA_947458775.1 Sphingobacteriaceae bacterium
AGGCTGTAGTCAAACAAAATCCGGTAGCCCCACTTTATAAAAAATACTTTATGCACGGCACGTCGCACCATTTGGGTATTGATGTGCACGATTTTGCTAGCCGCTACAAGGCCTTTGAAGTAGGCAATATTTTAACCTGCGAACCGGGCATTTACATTCCCGAAGAAGGTTTGGGTATTCGTATTGAGAACAATATTTTAATTACTAAAAATGGCAATATTGATTTGATGGCCGATATACCAGTAGAGGTAGAAGAGCTGGAAGATATTATGAACGGCTAGTCCAACTATCTATAAACTGGTAGAGATTAAAATCACTTTTTTTAACAGCTTCAGCAAGATCTTGTTGGAGCTGTTCTTTGTTTAGGCCCGCCGTAAGTTTTTGTTGTAGCAATTGCCAGGCCTTTTGAGCCAATAGCTGTTGTTTCTTGGTCGATGGTGTTTTCTCAAAATGATCTATAAAGGCAATGAGTTCTTCAATACCTTTTGCTTTGCTAGCCACGGTGCTTAACACTGGTACGGGTTCTGCTTTTTGCTGACTTAATTTTCTTAAAGTATTGGCAAAAGTATCGGCTCCTTCGCGGTCGGCCTTGTTGACCACAAATGCATCGGCAATTTCCATTAAACCCGATTTTATTCCTTGAATTTCATCGCCAGCCTCGGGTACCAATACCACCAAGGTAATATCGGCAAGCCCGGCAATTTCTACTTCCGATTGGCCAACGCCCACGGTTTCCACCAAAATATAATCGAAACCTGCGGAGCGCAATACATCGGCTAACTCGATGGTTTTGGTAGATAAACCACCCAAAGAACCACGTGTAGCCAAGGAGCGAATGAACACGTTGGGTTTGGTAAACTGTTCGGCCATGCGAATGCGATCGCCGAGTAAAGAACCTAAATTAAAAGGAGAGGTAGGGTCTATGGCCAATACCGCTATGTATTTTCCTTGGGCGCTCCAGTGGTTTAGCAGCGCATTTACCAAAGTACTTTTGCCTGCTCCTGGGGGGCCGGTAATGCCAATAATGGGCGTAGCATTGGGCTTTAGTCCAAGCAAAATATCGCGATAGCCCGCTACGTTATTTTCTACCAAGCTGAGGGCTCTCGATAATTCCTTAAAATCTGTTTTACTAGCCTTTAGCATCTTACAAAAAACACGTTTTTTATTTGCATTCCAAAATCATTCACCGAATAATGCGTAAGCAGGTATATTTGTACCTTTACGTTCCTATGAAGGCAGCTAGTATATCTGTAATTATTCCGAATTATAACGGCAAAAACTTATTGCAAAACAATTTGCCTTCGGTGTTTGCTGCCTTGGAGCACGCCGCTATTCCTTATGAAGTTTTGGTGGTAGACGATTGCTCTACAGATGATTCGGTAGCCTTTCTTCAAAAAAAATACCCCGAAGTAAAACTTCTGGTAAAAGAAAAAAATACTGGTTTTTCTGCTACCTGCAATGTGGGCATACAGCACGCTAAAAACACGTATATTTTACTTTTAAATACCGATATTCAGTTGCCCGAAAATTATTTAGACGACCAATTTGACTATTTTAAACAAGCCGACACCTTTGGCGTAATGGCCCAAATTAAAGGAGCCAAAAATGGAGAAATACAAGACAGTGCCCGCAGTTTTAGGCTACAATGGGGAAAGCTAAAACCCAACACCTTTTTTCATGTGGTAAATCCTTCGGCGCTTATTCCAACGGCCTACCTATCTGGGGCAAATGCGCTACTAGATGCCAAAAAGTTGAAAGAATTGGGCGGTTTTAATGAGCTTTTCTCCCCATTTTATTACGAAGATTTTGATTTAGGCTTACGAGCTTGGCGCTTAGGTTGGAAGTGTTATTACTACCCCGATCGTTTTTGTTTACATGATCATGCAGCCACCACTAAAAATTATAGAACTAAAAATTGGGTGAAAGGTATTTATTTTAGAAACAAGCTGATGGTGCATGCCTTGCATGTTTCTGGCCTACAAAAAGTAAGTTGGTGCCTACGCACTTTTTTGGAAACTTGCGTCATGTGGCTAGTAGGTAATTTTTATTTTTATAGCTCTTTAAAGCAGTTTTTTGCTATCTCTAAAGATATTAAGGTTGCAAAAGAACGTTTTTTGGCCTTACAGAAACAATACCAAAGTACCCGTACTTTGGCCGATGTTCAAGAAGAAATGAGGCTACTTTTAGCGGGACAAAATGTACAATCTGGCAAGGGAAAAGCCTAAGCCAAATTCATTTAAGGCACATTCGAGCAAAAGTGTAACTTTACGCCGTAAACAAAATATATGAAAACCTATTTCCGCCTACTTTCCTTCGCTAAACCCATTGAGAAGTTTGCAGTGCCGTATATTTTTACAACGATACTGTCTATCATTTTCAATACCCTTAATTTAGCGTTATTGTCGCCCTTGTTGGAAACGTTGTTTTTCCAGAATGGAAAATCGAAGGTAGTAGGACCGCCAACTTCTGGCTGGGATATTATGGGGCAATTTAAATACTACATTCAAATAGCCATTGATTTATACGGTACTTGGGGTGCATTACAAATAGTATGCGCCAGCATTATTGGCTCGGTGGTGTTGGCCAATATCTTCCGTTATCTATCTCAGCGTATTATGGAAAATTTACGGGCGCATACGCTTTTAAATCTCCGAAAATCAGTGTTTGATAGTGTGATGAACTTACATTTAGGCTATTTTAATAACGAACGTAAGGGAGACATTATGTCTAAAGTATCTTCGGATGTACAAGTGGTGCAATATTCGGTAACCAGCACCTTATTGGTGGTGTTTAAAGAACCCGTTCAGCTTATTGCCTATATTGTTATGTTGTTTTTGATTTCGTCAAAACTTACATTTTTTGCCCTGCTCATTATTCCAGTTTCCGGGTTGGTAATTGCCCGTTTGGTGAAACGCTTACGCCAACAAGCTGTTGCCGCTCAGGAATCGTTAAGCAGCATGATCACTTTTTTAGACGAGGCCTTATCGGGTATAAAAATTGTTAAAGCGTTTAATGCCACCGAGGTGGTAAAAGAAAAGTTTAATACCGAAAATAAACGCTATACGGGCTTGTTGCGTTCTATGGCCCGTAGGCAACAGCTAGCTTCGCCCGTATCGGAAACACTAGGCGTCATGGTGGTGTGTGGTATTGTATTGTATGGTGGTTACCTCATTTTATCAGGGGATAAAGGTTTAGAAGCACCTGCATTTATCGCTTATATCGCCTTGTTCTCACAGGTCATGCGCCCGGCCAAAGCCATTACAGATTCCTTTAGTCAAATACACTCTGGTATTGCCGCAGGCGAACGGGTACTGGCACTTATTGATACTCCTTCAGAAGTAAACGATGCTCCGAATGCAGCATCTGCTCCAGTTTTTACCAACAGTATTGAATGTAAAAACATATCGTTCTCGTACGGCAATCGGACTATTTTAAAAGATATTAGTTTAAGCATTCCAGCTGGTAAAATGGTGGCTTTGGTGGGCCCGTCGGGTGGCGGTAAATCCACTTTAATGGATTTAATTCCCCGATTTATTGATCCGCAGCAAGGACAAATTTTGTTTGATGGGGTGGATGTAAAAACCCTTAAAATGGATAGTATTCGTTCCCAAATGGGTGTCGTAAATCAAGATTCGGTACTTTTTAACGATACCATTTTTAATAACATAGCTTTTGGCAGACCCCATGCTACGGAAGCAGACGTACTAGCCGCCGCTAAAATTGCCAATGCACACGAATTCATTCAAGAAACCGAAGAAGGCTATGCAACCAATATTGGCGACCGTGGTTTAAAACTTTCGGGTGGCCAGCGCCAACGTTTGTGTATTGCCCGAGCGGTATTGGCCAATCCACCTATTATGCTTTTAGATGAAGCCACTTCGGCCCTAGATACTGAATCGGAAAAATTGGTTCAAGATGCCTTAAACAAGTTAATGCAAAACCGCACTTCTTTGGTTATTGCTCACCGTCTAAGTACCATTCAGCGGGCCGATAAAATTATAGTACTTGATGCCGGTAAAATTATTGAAAGTGGCACCCACCAAGAGCTGATGAAGCAAAAAGGCATGTACTGCAAATTGGTGGAAATGCAGGTATTTAACGACTAAGTAAATTCGTAAGAAGAATACTGGTGTTACGTTTTTTTATATTTTAACTAGTATATTTAGTTATGAATCCTTCTGCTGTTCATTTCATTTCCTTACCTAAAATTCTAGATAACAGAGGAAATTTATCTTTTGTGGAGGAGTATAGCCATGTTCCGTTTAAGATAAAAAGAACCTATTGGATTTACGATGTTCCGGGAGGAGAAACAAGAGGGGGGCATAGTTACAAAACTAATCAAGAACTTATTATTGCACTATCGGGCAGCTTTACGGTGGTTACTAATGATGGAACAAAAGAGGAACAATTTTTGCTAAACAGGTCTTATATGGGTTTGTATGTTCCCGAGGGAGTCTGGCGTCATATGGAAAATTTTTCAACCAATTCTTGTGCTTTGGTATTGGCTTCTGAAATGTATAGTGAGGGTGATTATGAACGAGAATTTTCCACCTTTATTAAAAGTAAATAACATGAAGGCTTCTATACATGTGTGTGAGGTATTAGACTTGCCGAAAATTCATAATAGAGCAGGGAATATTACGCCAATTCAAGGTCAAATAGACATTCCATTCGACATAGAAAGAGTATACTATTTATATGATGTGCCCAGTGGTGAAACACGTGGGGGGCATGCGCATAAGAACCTACATCAATTAATTGTAGCTGCTAGTGGCAGTTTTGATGTGGTTTTAGATGATGGTAAGGAGCAAAAAACCATCAGCCTAAATAGGCCCAATTTTGGCCTGTATGTAACACCTTATATTTGGAGAGAATTGGAAAATTTTTCCTCAGGGGCTGTGCTTTTGGTATTAGCCTCTATGAACTATGATGAAATGGATTATATTCGGGACTATCAAGAATTTCTAACTACAACAAATGAGTTATAAGATTCATCCAACATCCGACGTTCACACTACTCATATTGGTGAAAATACCACCATTTGGCAATTTTGTGTCATTTTTAAGGAAGCAGTGATAGGAGCAAATTGTAATATATGTTCTCATTGTTTAATAGAAAATAGGGTTGTTATAGGCGACAATGTGACCGTGAAATCGGGTGTACAACTTTGGAATGGAATACA
>CANGZX010000066.1 GCA_947458775.1 Sphingobacteriaceae bacterium
AGCAATGTGGCGTGGAGCTTAAGCAGCAACAAAGTATATTTTAATTGGAATCCGGATAAAAAAACCACCGATCCATTGTTTAGTATTGGCTTAACTGGTACCAAACCGCAAGTTGTTAGCGATGCCGAAGAGCAAAGTTTGAATAGACGAAACGTGGTCTTCAACAAGAAAAATACCCAAGCTCTTTTTGAGCGAAATGGCGATTTATTTCTTTTAACTATTGCCACTGGCAAAGAAAAAGCGCTAAGCAATACTGTTGAAAGAGAAAGCAACGCTTCTTTTTCAGGCGATGAGCGTGCGGTTTTTTTTCAAAAAGGAGAAAATTTATTTAGCATTTCTTTGGTCGATGGAAGTTTAACGCAGCTAAGCAATTTATCTAGAGCTAAAAAGCGTGGAGAGCCTAGTTTAAGCAAACAAGATCAGTGGTTAAAAACCGATCAATTGCAAACCTTCGATTTTGTGCGTCAAGAAGCCGAACAGAAGAAAACCGCCGAGGCAGAACGTAAGGCAAACGAACCAGCCCGCCCAAAAGAATTTAGTTTGGACGATAAAAGTTCTTTGACCAGCATGAAGGCAAGCCCTGATGTTCGCTATTTAGTGTTTAAAATCAGTAAAAATCCGGAAGGAAATCAAAATACAATTGTGCCCAATTACATAACTGCTTCCGGCTATGTAGAAGATATCCCGGGGCGCACCAAAGTGGGTAATCAATTGGCTACGTATCAAAGTTATGTGTACGATCGTAGCCGAGATTCTATTTATGTCATATCTATTAAAGAAATACCAGGCATTAAAGATTTACCCGATTACGTAAAAGAATACCCTAAACAATTAGAAGAGCGCACTAAAAAGAATGAAGACCGCAAGGTGAATATTGTGGGCCCGTATTGGAACGAGGCTGGTACCCAAGCCGTGGTATTGGTTTATGCCTTAGATAATAAAGACCGCTGGGTGATGAAATTAGATCCGAGTACTGGGCAGTTAAGCTTATTAGACCGTCAGCGTGATGAGGCTTGGATTGGTGGCCCGGGTATTGGCGGCAGCTTTGGTGGTGCCAACATAGGGTGGATTAACAATGAAACTATTTATTATCAAAGTGAAGCCAGCGGTTACTCCCATATTTACACGCAAAATATAAGCGGTGGTGCTAAAAAACAACTTACTTCTGGTAAGTGGGAGGTGCAAAGTCTACGCTTATCTACCGATAAAAAAACCTTTTACTTTACTGCAAACAAGCAACATCCGGGTATTACACATTTCTACCGCATGCCAACAAATGGAGGGGAAATTACTCAACTCACCAGCATGAAGGGGGGTAACGAAGTAAGCCTTTCGCCCGATGAAAAATGGTTGGCTATACGCTATTCGTACAGCAATAAACCTTGGGAATTGTATTTGCAAGAAAACAAGCCAGGCGCCAAGGCTAAACAAATTACGCAATCAACCTCGGCCGAGTTTAATAGCTATGTCTGGAGAGAACCGGACCTGATTAGCTTTAAAAACAGGTATGGTGCCGATGTATATGCTAGGCTGTATGTGCCTGCCAAACCACACCCAGATAAACCAGCGGTGGTGTTTGTGCATGGTGCCGGTTATTTGCAGAATGTGCATTATTGGTGGAGCCAGTATTTTAGAGAATTCATGTTTAATAATTTACTCACCGATGCTGGTTATACCGTTTTAGATATTGATTATACGGCTAGTTCAGGTTATGGCCGCGATCACCGTACGGGTATTTACCGCCACATGGGGGGTAAAGATTTAAGCGACCAAGTAGATGGCGTAAAATTGTTGGTAGAGAAATATGGAGTAAATCCGAAACATGTAGGATTGTATGGAGGTTCTTATGGCGGTTTTATTACCCTCATGGGCCTACTAACCGAACCGGATGTGTTTAGCTCGGGAGCAGCTCTGCGTTCAGTAACCGATTGGGCGCATTACAACCATGGTTACACATCCAACATTTTAAACGAACCCTCTTTAGATGAAAAAGCCTACAAACAAAGTTCGCCTATTTATTTTGCCGATGGATTAAAAGGAAATTTATTGATGTGCCACGGCATGGTTGATGAAAACGTACAGTTTCAGGATATTGTTCGCTTCAGCCAGCGCTTAATAGAGTTGGGTAAAAACAAGTGGGAGTTGGCCGTATATCCGGTAGAAGACCACGGCTTTACCGAGCCAGCCAGCTGGACGGATGAGTACAAACGAATTTTTAACTTATTTGAGCGCACCTTAAAACCTTCTACTAAAATTGCGGGAGACTAAAATTGTATTTTAATGCTCAATTTTTCCATTTAAAGGTTTTGATGAATACATCAATATCTTTTTTTATAAAGTTGAGCACAGGTTTTATAGAATCTATTCGAGGTTGTTCGTTAAAATACAGGGCACCTCTTAGGTAATTTTTACTGCTATCGGTAAGGTAAAATTGTACGGCCGAGGCGGTATTACCGGCTATGGTATAATAAATGCCGTATACCCTTTTTTCGGGGTAGTAAATAATGCCCTCATCTATGGCGGTGGCTTTTACGGTATGTTTAAAGGCGAAAGTTCGGGCATCTTCGCTCAGTTGGTTGAGCATTTTCGGAGAGTTTATGGGCAAGTAACTCAAATGTAGTCGGCCATTAAATTGCGGAAATACGACATCAATCCAATAGGGTTTAACATCTGCTCGGGTATCAGCCTGCACCTGGGCATATACCGGATAGTCAAAGCCGTAGGGAGCATTTGCCCAATAGCTTTGGTATTTTTTTTCTGGGAAATCTATT
This sequence comes from Sphingobacteriaceae bacterium, assembly GCA_947458775.1. Taxonomy (GTDB): domain Bacteria; phylum Bacteroidota; class Bacteroidia; order Sphingobacteriales; family Sphingobacteriaceae; genus JAIPAN01. Next base: position 2,772 of record CANGZX010000066.1, read on the forward strand.
CTAAAGTAACCTCGAGGCTTAGGCGTGTAATTACTCCCGCAAGCACTAAAAAGCAAACTTATACCCAATATAGCTAGGAGTATTTTGGGAAAATTCATGGCTTAGCTATTCCAAATTTCCCAAGCTTTTTCTGCTTGTATGTGTAGCATTTCTAAGCCGTTTTTAATGGTGGCACCTTTTTGTTTGGCTCGTTTTAAAAATTCTGTTTCTGCGGGGTTGTATACTAAATCGTAAACCAGGTGTTTATCTGTAAGGTGTTCGTACGGGATATCGGGGCATTCGTTAATATTGGGGGAAGTACCCAAGGGTGTAGTATTGATAATGAGCAGGTGTTCTTTCAGTAAATCGGCGGTTAAATCCGCATAGCCTAGTTGTTTGCTACGGGCTCTTCTGCAGACTATTTGGTACTCTATATGGAGTTTCTTAAGTACGTAGGCCACTGCTCTGGATGCTCCACCACTTCCCAAAATTAAGGCTTTTTGGTGCCGCTTATGTAGTAGGGGTTTTAGGGAGTGCTCAAAACCATAGGCATCGGTGTTGTAGCCTTCTAAACGAATTTGTGTAGAGGATAGTTCTCCACTAAAAAAATCTTCAACTGGGTGGCTATTGGCAACCTTAATGCAGTTTACGGCATCAATTTCTTTAGCGGCTTCATCTAAACTATCCATATAATAAATAATCCCAATCTTATGCGGATGGGTAACATTCAATCCACATAAATCGGGATTACTCTTTACAATTTCTGGGAAATCGCTAATGGATTCGATGGGGAAAGCCACGTATTCATGATCTGATAAACTCTCTTTTTTAAACTTGTCTGTAAAATAGCCAACCGAAAAGGAGTGTGTCAATGGGTAGCCGATAATGCCGTATTTTTTCATGTTATAAAGCAAAAATTACTTCCCTTGATCTAAAAAGTGACTAAAGGTGTCGCCTCTTAAACCAAGTCGGATGGTTTCTAATGGAATAACCTCTGCCGGGGCGATGTTGCCTAGGTTTACATTGGTACCAATTAGTTTTATAAACCATACTTGTTGAGCTTTAATGGGGGCTTCCCAAATAATGGTTTCAGCGGGTATTTGGGTTAAAATCTCATCTACCAAGCCCTCTCTTACTTCTCCAGAATCGCGGTATATGCCAACGTTTCCACCCTCACGAGCTTCGGCAATTACTTTCCATGAACCGGCTTCAATTTCGGCTTTCATGAGTGCAATCCATTTGTATGGGGCAAATATTTTAGCTGCATCTTTAGATCCAACTTCAGAAATTACGGTTACTTGCTCACTCAGTTTGCGAATGTATTCGCATTTTTCGTCGTGTGGAATGTCCATAGAGCCGTCGGATACTTCGGCGTATTGCATACCGTATTTGTCTAGTACCCGGCGGTAATCGTCAAATTGATTGCGAATGGCAAAGGCCTCGAACAATGTACCTCCAAAATAGGTAGGAATACCTGCTTCTTTGTAAACCTGTAGTTTTTTGTCTAAGTTGGGTGTTACATACGAAGTTGCCCAGCCCAGTTTTACAATATCGGTATGTGATCCAGAAACTTCTAAAAAGTCTTCAATTTCGCGGATACTTAAGCCCTTATCCATAACCATGGTTATACCACTATTTCTTGGTTTTTGGGTGCGTTCGGGGATATTATTTAAGGTGTAATTCATGCTGCAAATGTCCAAAAAAAATCTAACTATTAAAGTGTTTATGTGTTTATCTGGTATACCGATTAATGACATCGATAATTACCTTGTTTTCTTGTAATTGAGGGAGGTATTCGAAAAGGATATGGTGCTTTTCTGGATCGGTGTTGAGTGCAATTTCTAAGAAAGCCAATGCTTCAGCATATTGTCCATCGGCAAAGAGGTAGGCCACCATACGGTAGTAAAGTTCGGCGGCATCGGGGTTGGTTTTAATGCCTTCCGCAATGGTTTCAATGGCTCGGGCAAGTTTCTTTTGCTCAAATAATATAGAAGAGTAATCTAACCAAGCTTCAATATCAATGGGGTTTAGTTCTACAACTTTTTCGTAAGCTTTTTCAGATTCGTCTAATTGTTTGAGCTTGTATTGCGCATCGGCAATGGCAAACCAAAAATCCGGATTTTGATCGTCCAACTCTAAGGCTTTTCTGTAAAAATGCAAGGATTCGAAAAAGCGTTCTTCAAAGTCGAGTGTTACCCCTATACCAAACCAGGCATCTGCTTGTTCTGGATCCATTTTAACGGCCTTTTTATAGTATTTTCGAGCCTCGTCCATTTGCTCTAATTTTTCGTAGCATTCGCCAATAGCACAATAGGTATCTCCATTGGGTGGCTCGTACTCAAAGGTTTGTTTATACACGTCAATGGCTTCGCTATAGCGATCTAAATTAACCAATGAAT
>CANGZX010000067.1 GCA_947458775.1 Sphingobacteriaceae bacterium
CTACGTTTGCGTATATCGGCAATGGTGAAATTTTTAACTTTATGACGTTTTAATAAAAAATCTTCTTGCGGTTCTACATCGCGAACACCAATATAAACCACATCTTTATAATTTATTTTGGGTGCAATATTGGCTACGTTTTTAAGCTGAAACCAATAATTAAGTGTTTCTTGATCCGGCTTATTTACTTTTGAGTCTAAATTATCTTCGTCTAATACAATAGCCATAGACATACCATGCAAATTGCCCGAGGGTGTGGTGTAAGGCGAATGTAGGTCGGCATGGGCATCTACCCAAATTACGCCTAATTTAGATTTAGGATAAGCTTTACGAATACCCGAAATGGTACCAGCTGCCGTACTATGATCTCCGGCTAAAATAATGGGAAAAGAGTTGTTTTCGAGTGTTTTAGCAACTTCTTCAGTAACACGCTCTACCATGGTTAAAACGCCAGATATTCGTTTGGCATAAGCATTACCGGTGGCTTCTAATAACAAGTGGTTCTCGTTGGGTATTTCTAGGGTATTGTGTTTTTTAAAATACCTACTTCCAAAATCTAATGCGGCAATTTTAATGGCATCTACCCCTAAACTTGCACCTCTTGTACCGGCGCCAATTTCTGATTTAACCTCTATTATTTTTAGTTCTTTCATAGATCTTTTTCCTTAAAACGGAAGAATATAAAAATTAATTTACTTAAACACTACACGTGATGCAATTAGCTTTTTTATATTTGCCAAAAATACTAAAAAATGCAGAGCTACGCGGAATTTCTTGACCTGAGTGTGGGTTTCCCTCAAGACGGTTACCAAGTTATTGATGATGAGTTGTATTTTCACGAATTAAACCTCATGGAAATGATAGAAACTTATGGTACACCACTACGGTTTACCTATTTACCAATCATCTCAAAAAAAATTCAGGAGGCTAAATTATTGTTTCAAACGGCTATTGTTAAAAACAATTACCGTGGTGGCTACAAGTATTGCTATTGTACTAAAAGTTCGCACTTTAGGCACATTGTAGAAGAAGCACTTAAAAACGATATTCACTTAGAAACATCCTCAGCTTTTGATATGCCCATGATTGATGCGCTAGAGAAAAAAGGCGTATTGGATAAAAAAATCACTGTGATTTGTAACGGATTTAAAACCTTTCAATACAAACAATATATAATTGATATGTTGCACGATGGGTATCAAAATATTATTCCGGTATTGGATAATAAAGAGGAATTTAACCTTTACGATGATGAATTAGATATTCCTTGCAACCTAGGTATACGTATTGCTGCCGAGGAGCAACCCGATTCACAATTTTACACGTCTCGTTTGGGTATTCCGTTAGAAGATGTAATTGATTTTTACAAAGCTAAAATTGCCGAAAACCCTAATTTTAAGGTTAAATTATTACATTTCTTCATCAATTCGGGTATTTCTGATACGCCGTATTACTGGAACGAATTAGAAAAATACGTAACGCTGTATTGCCGTTTTAAAAAGATTAATCCCGATTTAACTACCCTGGATATTGGTGGTGGCATGCCGTTTAAAGATTCGTTGGTATTTGATTTCGATTACGAATACATGGTAAACGAAATTGTAAAACGTATTAAAGAAATTTGTGCCGAACACGCCGTAATGGAACCGGATATTATTACCGAATTTGGTAAATATACCGTTGCCGAGGCTTCGGGAATTTTATACAAGGTATTGGGGCGTAAGCAACAAAACGACCGCGAAAAGTGGTTGATGTTAGATGGTTCATTTATTACCAACCTACCCGATGTGTGGGCACTGAACCAAAAATATGTGCTATTACCTATAAACAACTGGGATGCTGAATACGAAAAAGTGAATTTAGGTGGTATTACTTGCGATGGGCAGGATTATTACAACCAAGAGGCTCACATGAACAACGTATTTATGCCCAAAACCCGTAAGGTGCAGTATTTAGGCTTCTTTAATACTGGTGCTTACCAAGAGGTGTTAAGCGGATATGGCGGTATTCATCATTGTTTATTGCCTTCTCCTAAACACGTAATTATTCGCAGAAATAGAGACGAAAGTTTCAATTTTGAAGTATTTGGAGAGGAGCAAAATAGCAAACAAGTACTTAAAATATTAGGTTATACTTCCTAATTTATTTATCGAATTTATCGAGTAATTTTAGGAGTGTGGCAAAATCTTTAGGATAAGGCGCCTCAATAGTTACCGTAGTTACCGGATTGGTTTTAAACGTAATTTGCTTGGCATGTAGCGCAAAACGCTTCATAATAGGCAATTCTTCTTGATCTTTCCCCAATTTATACCCTCGTTTAATGCCCGAAAGCATTACTGGTTGGCCGCCATACAAATCATCGCCGGCAATAGCCGCCCGTTGTGAGGCTAAATGTATACGAATTTGGTGCATACGCCCACTTACTGGTTTGCATTCTACCAAAGTAAAATGTTTGTAGTAGGTAAGCGATTGAAAATAGGTTAATGCCGCTTTTCCTTCTTGCTTGTTTATGGCTACGTTTTTGTTGCCCAGGTTTAAAATGGGTAAATCTACTTTTAAGGCATCAAATTGATGTGTTCCATTAATAACAGCATGATAAATTTTAGTCACCTCACGGTGTTCAAACTGCATGGAGATGAAGCGGTAAGTTTCTGGATTTTTAGCTACAATAAGCGCTCCTGAGGTTTCTTTATCTAAACGATGGCAAATCTGTGCATCGGGGCTATAGTGTTTGGCTAAACGAAGTAAACTAGGCTCTGCTCCTTCTCTATTATCCAAAGAACTTAAAAAGGCTGGTTTGTTTACTACAATCAGATCGTCATTCTCAAATAAAATAAGATCTTTAAAAACGGGGAATTTCAATAGTATGTGTGTTTAGAAACACAAAAATACGGATGTTAGTTGATATTTAAGCGTTGAATTTGTAGCCTACGCCTTTCACTGTACCCACATAGGTATCACCAAGTTTTTCTCTCAACTTTCTTATATGCACATCAATGGTTCTATTGGTTACAATAACCGATTCTTCCCAAATACTTTTAAGAATTTGGTCTCGAGTAAACACCTTGCCTGGTTTAGATGCTAATAAGTGTAAAAGCTCGAATTCTTTTTTTGCTAAAACCACCTTTTTACCTGCTTTATAAACCAAAAAAGCCTCTCTATCGATTACTAAATCTTCAATCTCTAGTTTTTTGTGGGGTTGTTCTTGCTCGTTTTTCTGGCTGGTTCTACGTAAAATAGCGTTAATTCTACTAACCAATGATCTTGGTTTAATGGGTTTGGTTATATAATCGTCGGCACCCACATTAAAACCCGCAATTTCAGAGTATTCTTCGTTACGGGCAGTTAAGAAAACCATAAAGGTTTGCTTAAATTCAGGTAGTGTACGCATTAAACGGCAGGCTTCAATACCATCCATTTTAGGCATCATTACATCCAATAAAATTAAATCGGGTAGCACTTTTTTGGCAACGGTTATTGCCTCCTGCCCATTAGTAGCGGTAAAAACCTGGTATCCTTCTTGTTTTAAATTGTACTCAATAAGCTCAAGAATATCGGCTTCGTCGTCTACAATTAATATTTTGGGGTTGTTGCTGCTCATTATTTCACTAAGCTAAACATTTAAAGTACAGAGCGTATTAAGAAAATGTTAAGAAAAAGTTAGCTCTATATTATTTCAAATTAGCAGTTAAAAACATTTTCAATTGTTCGCCTCGTAGGTTTTTGGCTATAATTTTTCCTTCTGGATTTAGTAAAAAATTAGCAGGTATGCCTTCTATCTTATATAAATTGGCAATAGGACTCTCCCAACGTTTTAATTCCGAAACATGGGTCCAGGTTAATTTATCATCTTTTATGGCTTGTAACCATGCATCTCTATCGTCATCTAAAGAAATACCTAAAACGGTAAAATTTTGGTTCTTGAAATCCGCATAGGTTTTAACCACATTCGGATTTTCGGCTCTGCAGGGTCCACACCACGAAGCCCAAAAGTCTAATAAAACGTATTTACCTTTAAAGTCACTCAGTTTTACAACTTTTCCATCCGATGAAGCCATCTCAAAAGTTGGCGCTAACTGACCAATAGAAACAGGTTTTATAGCTTCCATACGTTTTAAAAACTGATCTACAGCTGTATTGTTTTTAAACTTGCCTTTAATTTTTTCGGCATAAGCTAGTAAGGCTTGTTCATTATTTTCTTGATCTAAGGTTCCCATGGCATAAAAACCGGCCAAATTGGTGCTATTGGCTAAACCAAACTCGGTGGTTTTTTTAGAATAAGTAGTCATATTGGATTCGAAACGTGGCAAAAGCACTTTTCGTAAGGAATCTTGCAGGGTAGAATCTTTACTTACTTGTTCTACGAATTCACGCTGTATATCGTTAAAAATGCCAGCGTATTTGGTAGCAATAATAGAAAAATCGTGTACTTTTTCACTGTCATCGGAACCACTAACCACATAATCGCTTTGGGTATCAATTCCTTGGATGTTTAACTCAATTTCATCCCCATTTTTAGCAATCAATACAATTAACTTTTCTCCAACACTTAAATTAAAAAAGTCTGCTTCAACACTTTTTTGGGTAAAACTAAATTCTTTTTTATCGTTTAAAAATGCAGAATCAATAATGGCATCGTGTTGATACAAGTATACTTTTTTACTATCACCTGCTTTATCAATTTTACCAGTTATGGTAAAAGAATCTTTGGGTTTACAAGCACTTAAAAGGAGAATGCTTAGTATGAATGCGGATATTTTGTTCATGATTTTTTTTACCTGTTGGTATGTGTGTTAGAACTAATATAAATTGGTTTAAGCATTTGTACCTTGAAAAACTAAAGCTTAGGAATGTAGTTTTTAGCCTGTCGCAGAGCTTTTTCTATACCTGCTGAATTCTTACCCCCTGCAGTAGCATAAAAAGGCTGTCCACCACCGCCACCATCAATTTCTTTAGCTAATTCTCGAATAATGTTTCCAGCATTTAGGTTTTTTTCTTTTACTAAATTTTCAGAAAGCATAACCGTTAAGCTCGGCTTGCCGTCAATTTCTGCTGCCAATACTACATAAATATCCGCCAATTTATCTTCGAGGCTGTAAGCCAATGTTTTTATGGCTTCTGCATTGGGTAAATCTACCTTTTGAGC
>CANGZX010000068.1 GCA_947458775.1 Sphingobacteriaceae bacterium
ACTGGCTTCGGGGTGCTCAAACGCATATTCTACACTTTTACGGATTAAGCGGTTTACGGTAAGTTGTGTTTCTAAATCGATGTTTCGCCTAATCATAATACCTCCTAAGGGAATAGGCATGCTGGTTTGTTGCTCCCAGTAATCACCTAAATCTATAATTTTATGAAGGCCTTTTTGCGCATAGGTAAACCTGTTCTCGTGAATAATTACACCCAAATCAAGTTCTTGGTTCAACAACGATTGTTCAATAGCCGAAAAAACCAGCTCTTTTTTGTTTTGCAATTCAGGGAAAGCAATGGTTAATAAAAAATTAGCGGTAGTATAGGTTCCAGGTATGCCTACGCTAAGGCTAGGTTTGCTTTTTACTTCTTCGGGAGTGTAGGCTGTTTTTGAAATAAGCAAGGGACCCACTCCAAAACCAAGAGCACTCCCAGCATCGAGCAACACATACTTATCGCTTACATGCGCAAAGGCATGAAAGCTAAGCTTGGTTATATCCAATTCACCCTGCAGGGCTTTTTTATTAAGCGTTTCTACATCGTCGAAAAAAACATCAAAATCTAGACCCTCGGTGTCAATTTTATGATGAATAAGTGCATCGAAAATAAAGGTATCGTTGGGGCAGGGAGAAAACCCTAAACTCAGCTTTTTCATTATTCGCTTAAAAGTTGTGCTATACTTTGGTTCAGGTTGGTAATAGCTAGCGGAATGTTCCAAGCATCGCGATTGCGGGGTTCTACCCAGTTAGAAATAGCTCTTAACTGAATAGAAGCTAACTCAACCTGGGCACAGGCGTAAAAAAAGGCGGCACCTTCCATACTTTCAACGTGCACCGGGTATTTAGAAATGGTGGCAGCAATGGAATTTGCATCACCATGAACTTTATTTACGGTTATGGCGCTTGCTTTTTGTATAGTTTCTAAAAAAGGAAGTGGAATAATTGGAGCTAGGGCATGTGTGTACTGGGTACCAAAACCAAGCGTATCTATGGATATAAATCCACCTGCATCTTCGGCGCCTAATTCGGCAAAGGTATCGTCACTAATATGTAAAACCTTTCCTAGCGGAATGCTGCGATCAAAAGAGCCAGCAATGCCGGCATTAATAGCCAAATCATAGGAGTTTTGAGCCAATTCTTGCCCCAAGGCAAATGCTGTAGAAACCATACCTACACCTGTTACAAGCACTTTTATGTGGTGTTTACCATGGGTAAACGAATCGGTACGAGGACCAATGCTGTATTGGGCAATCAAAGGTGCTATTTCGGCAGAAGTGGCGGCAACTAGCAAGATTTTCATGCTGTAAAGTTAAACACTATCTAGCTTTCCTGTCGTGCTTCGTGGGGTTTATTTATATTTGCTACATAATAGCAAGAGAAATGATTTTTATAACCCGTAGAGAGCGATTCAATGCCGCTCATAAATTATACCGCGAAGATTGGTCGGTTGAAAAAAATACCGACACCTTTGGTAAGTGTGCAAACCCCAATTGGCATGGCCACAATTACGAATTATTTGTAACCATTAAGGGTGAAATTAATCCAGAAACGGGTTTTGTAATTGATTTAAAAGACCTAAAAAAATTAATTATTGCCAACGTGATTGATCCACTAGATCATAAAAACATCAACTTAGATGTAGACTTCATGAAAGGCAAATTAGCATCCACAGAAATTTTAGCAGTGGAAATTTGGAATCAGCTAGAGCAGCCTCTTAAGCAACTAGGTGTGGCCTTACACAGCATTAAACTCTACGAAACAGAAAATAACTACGTCGAGTATTTCGGCGCATAATAATCCCACTATGAACAAATTTGACCACCTCGACGAAGAAGAAATACTGAACGGTTACACCAAGGTAGATCGGTACAATCAAGATAAGATTGATGATATTGCCAGCCATTATGCCGCTATTTTGCCTCAATTGGGTGAAGATCCAGCTAGAGAAGGTTTACTTAAAACCCCGGAACGTGTAGCCAAAGCCCTGCAGTTTTTAACCCAAGGGTACGACATGGACCCTGCTGCTATTTTAAAAAGCGCCATGTTTAAAGAAGACTACAGCCAAATGGTGGTTGTAAAAGATATTGAGGTGTTTTCTATGTGCGAACATCACATGCTGCCATTTTTTGGCAAAGCGCACATAGCCTACATTCCCAGCGGACACATTGTAGGCTTGAGCAAACTACCTCGTGTGGTAGATGCCTTTGCTCGTAGGTTGCAAGTACAAGAACGCTTAACCAACGAAATTCGCGATTGCATTCAAGACACCCTAAACCCGGCTGGTGTAGCCGTTGTTATTGAGTGTAAACACCTATGCATGGCCATGAGAGGTGTCCAAAAACAAAATTCGGTAACGACTACGTCGGCCTTTACCGGAGCATTTGAAAATGAAAAAACACGAGCCGAGTTTTTACGTTTAATTACCGCAAGCTTAGATTAATTTTTAAAACAGACATGAAAGCATACATTTTTCCGGGACAGGGAGCACAATTTGTAGGCATGGGCAAAGAATTGTACGAACAATCGGCCGAAGCCAAGGCATTATTTGAGCAAGCCAATGAGATTTTAGGATTCCGCATTACCGATATCATGTTTAACGGTACCGAAGAAGATTTAAAAGAAACAAAGGTTACTCAACCGGCTATTTTTCTTCACTCGGTAATTTTAGCCAAAGTATTGGGGACTTCGTTTAAACCCGATATGGTTGCGGGGCATAGCTTGGGTGAATTTTCTGCCCTCGTAGCTGCAGGAGCATTATCGTTCGAAGATGGCTTACGTTTGGTAGCCGCCCGGGCCAATGCCATGCAAAAAGCCTGCGAATTACAAGCTTCTACCATGGCCGCCATTTTGGGTTTAGAAGATCATGTGGTTGAAGAAATTTGTGCCAAAGTAAATGAGGTGGTGGTGCCGGCAAATTACAATTGCCCAGGCCAGCTGGTTATTTCTGGTAGTATTGCCGGTATTGATAAAGCCTGTGAATTACTAACTGAAGCCGGTGCAAAAAGAGCTATAAAACTAAATGTTGGGGGTGCTTTTCACTCTCCACTTATGGAGTCGGCCCGTGCCGAATTGCAATCTGCAATTGAGAACACCGAAATAAATTCGCCCATTTGCCCTATCTACCAAAACATAGATGCTAAACCTTACACGGATTCGGAAAGCATAAAGCAGAACTTAATTGCTCAACTTACCGGAGCTGTGCGTTGGACCCAAATTGTACAGCACATGCTACAAGATGGCGCCACTTCCTTTACCGAAGTAGGGCCGGGAAATGTATTGCAAGGTTTGGTTAAAAAGGTAGATCGTGCCATGGAAACCCATAGCGCTAGTATCGCTTAATTAAAAAAACCGCATAAAAAAAGGGTGCCAATTGGCACCCTTTTTTTATAAAGTCTATCGAAATTTATTTTAAGGTAATTTTTCCGGTACCCAACACATATCCATTTGCGTACATTTTAATAGTGTATTCGCCTTTTACAAAAGCTTCCGGGTTATTCCATCCTAAAGTATAGGTACGGCCATCATTCGCAAATTCAATGGCAGTTTTGTAAGAGAAATCTATGGTCTCTCCAGATGCTAACGTACTAGTACCGGAGGCACCAACTACGTTTCCACTTGGATCAAGAACACGCATAAAAATCGTGTGAAGTGCCTTTTGTGCGAAATCATTGTCCACAAGGTTGAAGCTGATGTTTAGCTTTTGAGCAGGATCCGCTTTGCTTACGCTCGATTCTTTACCACTCGATTTAATGCGTACTGCCGTAACAGAAACACCAAATGCCTTCAGGGCGGTTGCAGCGCTCACTTTTTTGTTTAAATCTTTGTTTTGGCCTTCTAACACTTTTACCTGTTCATTAGCTACTGCAACACTTGTTTTTAAGCTGTCGTTTTGTTGCCTCAACACCTCAATATCGGCCACATACTTGGTAACAAAATTGCGAAGTTGCTTCACATCTTCTTGAGCTAAAATTAATTGTTGCTGCGTAAGTTCTCCTTTGCGTAAAGCTTCACGCAATTGGGTAATTTTTTCTCGGGCTGTATTTTGTTCTTTTTTCATTGAATCAGACAAAGCGGCATAATTGCTGTTCGCTTTATCTAAATCGGCCTCAATTTTATCAATATCGGTTTGCATGCGTGTTTTGTCATCGCTTAGTTGAACCACCCGCTCATCTGCTTTTTTATTGCGAATATATAAAATGGCGTTTGTAGTAAATAAAGCTAAAACAACTAGTAGTAAAAGGTAAATTTTGGTGTTACTCTTTTTAGATTCTTGAAATTCGTTGGTGTTTTCCATACTCTTTTATTAGTTAATATCTTTTTGTTCGTCCACATAATTTAAGCGCAAATCGGTTAAAAACTGATCCAATAAGCGGCTAAGTTCTGGTGAAATATTGCCTTTTGTTTTCTCTTTCAACATTTCTAGCATATCAATACTTTCTTTAGCTTGTATAGTATTTTTTTCTATTTTCTGGCTTACGGGGTTCATTAGTTTACCCAATCCCTGCATGCCGGTGGTGTGAAAAAGATACAATAGTGAACCTAATAACTGATCATTCTTATCCATACAGTATTGCTATGAGAACGTATTTAACGCTCGTTTATTTTAAAATTATATTCGGCAAAGATAAAAATTGTTTGAACACTTGATGTTATTGATTTAATTAGAAGGAATTTTGATAGTCAACTGATATAAATTTATGGTAAAAAACACCATTTAACTATATTTGGGCAACCAGATACAAACCATGCGCCTAGCCACCTTATTTAAACTTGTTTTTGCCTTATTTTTTTTATGTTCACAGCTTCGGGCACAAGTAGTAGATCATCCTAAAAGAGAGTTTAGGGGGGTGTGGGCGGCCACGGTAGTAAACATCGATTGGCCATCGAAGGCGGGTTTAAGTAGCGAAGAGCAGCAAAAAGAATTCATTGCCATCTTAGATCAGCATCAAAAAAGCGGTATCAATGCCATCATGTTACAAATACGCCCCGCAGCCGATGCGTTTTACGGCCAGAGCATGGAACAATGGAGTCGGTTTTTAACCGGCCAACAGGGTAAGGCTCCACAACCCTATTACGCTCCCTTAAGTTTTGCCATTAGGGAGGCTCAT
>CANGZX010000069.1 GCA_947458775.1 Sphingobacteriaceae bacterium
CTACTCATCATTAATATCATCTTTTATATAGCTACGCTATTATTTAGTAAAGGCGGAGCATATCCTATGGTAGAGTATTTCGGTGTATTTTATTTCGATTCGCCCAATTTTAAGATTTGGCAGGTAATTACCTACATGTTTATGCATAGTCCGGTGAGCTTTGCGCATATTTTGTTTAACATGTTTGCCCTCTACACCTTTGGCTCCCAGTTAGAATATTTGTTTGGTGCCAAACGGTTTTTAAATTTTTATTTGATTACCGGTTTGGGTGCTTTGGCTTTGCAAATGGCAATTCAAGCCATGGAGGTATACGGTATTGCCGGTAGTATTACCATTGATGTGGCTTCCTATACTTCCACTAATCCCGATCATCTGCGTACCCTGCAAGAAATTTATTACGGACCCATGCTAGGCGCTTCGGGAGCTATTTTCGGCTTATTAACTGCTTTTGGCTTGTTATTTCCCAATGCCGAATTGTTCATCATGTTTATCCCAGTGCCTTTAAAAGCCAAATACATCATTCCGGTTTACATCGTTATTGAATTGTTTTTGGGTGTGGCCCAATTTAGTGGCGATTCGGTAGCGCATTTTGCGCATTTGGGTGGTGCACTTTTTGGTTTTATATTGATGAAAGTGTGGCGCATTCGTAAACCCTGGGATTTTTATTAAGCTGCCATGAGAAGAGGAAAAGCGCATATTGGTTTTTTGAGCAAATTTTTAGTGTTCTTAAATGCACTTGCGGTATTCTTTTTGCTACTTTCTTATTTGGCTCCCTATATAAACCCTGCTAGTTTCTGGCCCATAGCTTTTCTGGGCTTGGCCTATCCCTTTATTTTGCTTTTTAATTTGCTTTGCGTGGTATTCTGGTTGTTCCGTAAACCTGTTTTTGCGCTACCTTCTATAGTGGCCGTAGTGCTCGGCTGGAATATTCTTACCAGTTTTGTCGGTTTTAGAGAATCTACCGCCATTGAGGTACCCAAATCATCGCCAGATTTTGTACGCATTATGACCTATAATGTGCACAGTTTTAAAAAATTTGGATTTCAAAATGAAGAAACTATCCGTGATCAAATACTTACCATTATTCGTAAAGAGCAGCCCGATGTGATTTGTTTTCAAGAGTTTTTTTCTCGTAATCGGGGAAAATACAATTTCAAAAAACTCATAAAAGAGATTTTACATACCGAGCAGTACTACTTCGAACCTACAACCGATAATGGTTTTGAAGCCATTGGCTTGGCTATTTTTTCTAAGTTTCCGATTGTGAAAAAAGGGAGTATCCGTTTTGATGAAAAACAACGAGGCAACGAGGCTATTTATGCCGATTTGCGTTTTCAGAAACAAACCTTTAGGGTGTATAATGTGCATTTGCAATCCATTAAATTTCAACCCGAAGATTACGAGTATTTACACCAAGTGCAAGAAGATATTCAAACAGATATGAGTTCGTCTCGTAGAATAGGAGGGCGTTTAAAACGGGCCTTTATAAAACGCAGCAAGCAAGTAGCCTTGGTAAAAAAACATACCAGCACCTGCACTACGCCTTATTTGTTGGCTGGCGATTTTAACGATACCCCGGTTTCGTATACTGTAAACCAAATGGCCAATGGCTTGGTTAATACCTTTAAAGAGAAAGGGAGTGGCCTAGGCGTTACTTATAATGGCAATTTCCCTAATTTTCAAATCGATTATATTTTGGCTACGCCCAACTTTGGAGTTAGAAATTACCGCATTATTGATAAAAAGCTATCCGATCATTTTGCAGTTCGGGCAGATTTAGAACTAGATAACTAAGCATTTTTATAACTTTGTGGCATGAAAAACCAAGTACAGGTTTATAATACCTTAACTAGAAGCAAAGAACAATTTACGCCGCTACATCCGCCTTTGGTGGGTATGTATGTTTGTGGTCCTACCGTGTATAGCGATGTGCATTTAGGCAATTGTCGCACCTTTGTTTCTTTCGATTTAATTTACAGGTATTTGCTGCACTTGGGCTATAAAGTGCGCTATGTGCGCAACATTACCGATGCTGGTCATTTAGAGGGCGACCGCGACGAAGGAGATGATAAATTCGCCAAAAAAGCCAAGCTAGAGCAGGTAGAACCCATGGAAATTGTACAGCGTTACACCTTGGGTTTCCATGAGGTAATGGGCTTGTTAAATACCTTGCCACCAAGCATCGAGCCAACCGCTACCGGCCACATTGCCGAGCAAATAGAAATGGTAAAAGAGATTTTGGCAAGTGGTTTGGCCTATGAAGTAAATGGTACCGTATATTTTGATGTAGAAAAATACAGCCAAACCAATAACTACACCATTTTAACCAACCGCCAATTAGAAGATTTACTAGCCAACACTCGTGAGTTGGGTGGGCAAGACGATAAAAAAGGACGTTTAGATTTTGCACTATGGATTAAAGCCAAGCCCGAGCATATTATGCGGTGGCCGTCGCCATGGGGTTGGGGTTTTCCGGGCTGGCATATCGAATGTTCGGCTATGAGTAAAAAATATTTAGGCGATACTTTTGATATTCATGGTGGCGGTTTAGATTTAGCAGCTACGCATCATACCAACGAAATTGCACAATCGCAGGCATGTAATCACCACGAGCCTGCCCGTTATTGGATGCACACCAATATGCTTACCGTAAACGGCACCCGCATGTCAAAAAGTGCTGGCAACGGCTTTTTACCGGGCGAATTGTTTAGTGGTAATCACCCCATGTTAAGCAAGGCTTTTTCGCCTATGACCGTTCGGTTCTTTATGCTGCAAGCGCATTACCGCAGTACGCTCGATTTTTCAAATGAAGCCTTAGAAGCCTCAGAAAAAGGCTTTAAACGCTTGTTGCATGCAGTTGACTTGTTAGATGGCTTAAATGTAAGCGATCAATCTACTTGTGATGTTGCTGCCTTAAAAGCACGTGGCTATGCAGCCATGAACGATGATTTTAACAGCCCTATTCTTATTGCCGAACTGTTTGAAGCCGTAAAATTGATAAACGGCATAAACGATGGAAAAGTGCAAATTTCTGCTACCGATTTAGCTAGCCTAAGCCAATTTGTAAAACAAATGGTATTCGATGTATTGGGCTTAAAGTCGGAAGGCAATGAAGGTACGGAGCTTGCACCATTAATGGATTTAGTTATTAAACTTCGCAACGAAGCAAAGGCGAAACAAGATTACGCTACTTCCGATAAAATACGCATTGCCTTACAAGAGGCCGGCATTCAGCTAAACGATAGCAAAGAAGGCACTACTTGGACCAAATTGTAGTTTACAAAGAATTGTAAAACACAATTAGTTTAATCAAATCTTCTTCGTTTTTTAGGTTAAGCTTTTCCTCGGTTATATAGGTCTCTAATTCAGCTGTACGGTTACCTAAAGCAGCTATCACCTGTTTTTTATCTTTCTTAATTTTTACGGGTGTATTGTTTTTGGCTAGGTAAAAATACTCGTCTTCTTTGTAGGTGCGGGTAGTTGTTGCCGAATTGAATGCCCGTTCATCGAAGGGCTGTTTTACACGGTGTTTAAGTAGTTGCACTCCACCCTCTACCAACACTTGGTAAAAGCTACTTGGTTTATTTCTATCTACAGCAAGATAACCGCTTTTAAACACTAAGTTTTCTTGCCCAATTACCAAGCTAAACTCACTTACAGGTAGTGAAAATTGCAATAAATCGTCGCTTTTGGTATCCTTAAAATACACCTGATCTTTCTCTAAATCGTATTTTAAAAAATCGGCTTTGTAGGTGGTACCATTTGTAAATTTCACGAGGCCCTTCAGCCAGGTTGTAGTAAGTAGTGGGGTTCCCTCTTCTCTTATATTGCTGCTGGTTAGTAAAGCTCGGTCTTGTTGGTCGAAAACCAATTGCTCTTTTACAGATTGTGCTTGTAGGGTACATGCAGTAGCTGCAATGCCCAAAAAAAGTAAGCTAATTTTTTTCATCATTATAAGGAGTTATAGTATTGAATTAATTGAATTAAATCTTCTTCATTTTTAAGATTTAACGGTTTTTCTTGTATATATTTTTCTAAAGCGCCGCTATGATTAGCCAAAGCAGCTAATACACTTTTTTTGTCTTTCCTAATTTTAATGAGTGCATTGTTGTTACTTATATAATAGAAGTGTAGTACTTCAAAACTTTTAATAGTACTAGCCGAATTAAATGGTTTTTCTTCATATATTTTTTTGCTCGTTTTTTTAAGTAGTTGCGTTCCGCCATCAAACAATACTTGGTAATAGCTTTTTTCGGTCTGGGTATCAATGGCATTATAGCCGTTTCTAAATAAAATGAAACCCTTTTCTTTATCGTTTAGTTTAAATTCTACTACAGGTATTACAAAAGCTAATAATTGTTCGGTTTTAATATCTTTAAAAAAGAGTTCATCCCGTAACAAATTATATTTGAGCTGAACATTGGTATAGCTTTTCCCATTAGTTAGCCTTACAGTACCCTCTGTCCAGTTTTCTAATAGGTAGGGGTGACCCTTTACATCGGTGTAGTTGATGCCTAAAAATGGTGCACCTTGATCATTTTGAATTAACTGAGCTTTTGTGTGATTGCTTACACCTAGGTATAAAAGGCAGGTGATGGCGAATGTTTTTAATGGTACTTGCATGGTGTTATTTTCTTTTATATTCAAATATACTGTTTAAACTGATTTGTAAAACAGGGGTGCATATACTTTTTGAGATGGTATTTTAAAACAAAGGTTTAATTAGCTACGTTAATTAGGTTAAACAGCAGTGATGGCTCCAGAAAATGATACCACTAAAACCCTATTCCAAGTAGTAAATGAGCTGGTAAAAGCGGGGTATACCACTGAGTTTTTATACGAACGAAATAGCTTGTATTGCCAGGTGGGTAATGCAAAGTGTGTGCTAAAGCCCCACGATTTGGTGATTACGCAGATTTATCGTTTTGAGGGCATGAACGATCCATCGGATAGTGCGGTAGTTTATGCAATAGAAAGTAAGCAGGGTAAAAAAGGATTATTAATA
>CANGZX010000070.1 GCA_947458775.1 Sphingobacteriaceae bacterium
AAATCTTTCCAAGATCCATCTTCATTTAAAGTACGGGTGGCAAAATGGCCATTCATTTGACGGCCTGCTGAAGCTGGTTCGGCTAACACATCGGGGTTGGCATACAATTGCGCAAAAAACTCGGTAATGCTTAACATACCGGTAGCAAACATGAAGGTTTGATCGCGGTAATAACCCGAACGCCAATCGCCGGCTTTAAAGGCTTTAGCCATAGCCAATTGAGCTACTTCTTTACCATCGCCAAAAATGCCAAACTTAGCCTTGCCGGTAAGCACCTCTTTCCTACCTAATAAACTGGCCTGACGGCTCTCGTAAGCTAGTTTATAATCCTGAATTACTACCTGCTTAAAGTCCTCAAAGCTTAACTCTGAAGCATCAAAAGCTGTGGTTTCGGTATGGTTTAGTGCTGACATTGTGTTTTTAACTTTGCACAAAAATAAGAAAATATACGCTATGCGTACTTGCAACGTTATAAGGTTTGTTAAAAACCTTTTATGAAAGGTGTAAATAGTTTATATTTGTATATATAATCAAAACAAATGAAAAAAATAGTCTTCTTATTTACTCTTGCAACTTTGTTTGTAGGATTAAGTGCCATGAAATTTCAGCAAGAAGCTGAATTTAAATTTGATAAAGAAAGCTACGATTTGGGTAAAATTCCACAAGGAAAACCAGTTACCGTAGATTTTAAATTTACCAATACAGGTGAAGCTCCTATTATTATCACCAATGTAGAATCTACTTGTGGTTGTACTGTACCTAAATTTACCTCTACTCCGGTTAAAAAAGGAGAAACTGGCGTAATTACGGTTACCTACAATGCTGCTGCGGTTATGCCGTTTAACAAAGCAATTACCGTAAAGTCAAATGCTAAAACCCCTGTAAAATGGTTATACATTAAGGGAGAAGTATTGGCTCCAGCGCCACCAAAACAATAATTTTAAAAAACATCTTTTAAAAACCCCGTTGGAAACAGCGGGGTTTTTGTATTTTTGAGGCATGCCTACCATATCTCTTAAAGGAGTGCAGATGCCTGCCTCTCCCATTCGTAAATTAAGTCCATTTGCAGAAGCGGCTAAAGCTGCCGGCAAAAAAGTGTTTCATTTAAATATTGGTCAGCCCGATATAGAAACGCCAGCATTAATGCTCAATGCCATCAAAAATTTCGATGAAAAAGTGTGGGCCTATACCGCTTCTGAAGGTACGGCTTCGTACCGCAAGAAATTAGCCGAATACTACAATAAACTACATTATGCTATAAATGCAGCCGATATTTTGGTAACCAATGGAGGTTCCGAAGCCATTACCATTGCCATGCAAACCTGCTTAAACCCGGGCGACGAAATTATCATTCCAGAGCCTTTTTATGCCAATTACAATGGCTTTGCCTGCATGAGCGACGTGGTGGTGAAACCCATTTTATCGCATATTGAAAATGGTTTTGCCTTACCTGCTATTACCGAGTTCGAAAAAGTAATTACGTCAAAAACAAAAGCCATAATTATTTGCAATCCCAATAACCCCACTGGCTATTTATACTCCAAAGAAGAGCTAGAGGCTTTAAAGACTTTGTGCTTAAAACACGATTTGTATTTGTTTTCGGATGAAGCCTACCGCGAATTTTGCTACGATGGTCGCGAATTTATTTCGCCCATGCATTTAAGTGGTTTGGAAGAAAATGTAATCGTGCTAGACACCGTATCGAAACGCTACAGTGCCTGTGGAGCCCGTTTGGGTTGTTTAATGACCAAAAATAAAGCAGTAATGGCCGCAGCATTAAAGTTTGCCCAAGCTCGATTAAGTCCGGCCATGGTTTCGCAAATAGCTGGCGAAGCAGCCATTGATACACCCGATTCATATTTCGAAGCCGTTACTAAAGAATATACCGCCCGCAGAGATGTATTGGTAAACAGATTAAACCAAATGGAAGGAGTCTTTTGTCCCAATCCGGGTGGCGCCTTTTATGTAGTTGCCCAATTACCTATTGACGATGCTGATGCCTTTTGCCAATGGATTCTTTCTGATTTCAGTTATCAAAACCAAACCGTAATGTTTGCTCCGGCTACTGGTTTTTACAGTACACCTGGCGCTGGCAAGCAAGAAGTACGTATGGCTTATGTGTTAAACACCACGGATTTAAACCTAGCCATGGATTGCTTAACGGAAGCCCTAAAGGTATACCCAGGACGTATTTTGTAAGTTTTCAGCAACAATCGGCGCTTTTCTTCGTATATTTGTACCTACATATGGGGTCGACCGGAATTGACAGGATGGCGGTAAGTATGTAAGCATGCAGCGCATTGTTAGTCTAGCGCTTTAATCTGAACTTTCAACCTATAATTGGCGAAAACAATTACGCCTTAGCTGCCTAATTTAGAATTAGATCAGCTTTTGTCTCGTTTAACTTCTGTTTGGTAAGTTAAACACTAGAGGCATCGAACTACCGAACTAGCTTGTTTAGCGGTGTGATAAATGAGCGAAATACAGCACCTACGGAAGCCGGTATAGGTAAGCGATTCACCTTCCCCTTCTCTACAATAAAAGAATTGCTAAGCATGTAGAAAGCGTAATTTGCACCATGTTTGGACGAGGGTTCGAATCCCTCCGACTCCACCAATGGGCCTTCGGGCAGACAAGATTAAGCCCTAGCCCTGCATAAAGTGCAGGGCTAGCTTAGCCTTAAGCCACATATCTCTCTCAATTATTTATTAGTATGGCACAGCGCTATCAAAGCTCTTGGTTCAGTTCATTATGTATATTAATCCCGATTAAATGATTGGGGTAAGAGATTCAGAAATACTTTAAGAAGTAACGCCAATGGATATTTAAATTAGTTTAAGTTGAATTAATAATAAATTATAACTTTGGACTAACCTATATATTTTCTTCTAAACAGACGAAAAATTCATGAAGCATAGATTGGGTCAACTCTATTGCAATTCTATTGCAATTAATATTGTAGCAAGGTTTGCCATCGCGATTCTATTTTTTATAGTTCTTTTTCAGTCATGTAAAAAGTCCGAAACACCCACGGATTTGAACAATGAGACTGTACTATCTAAAAAAGATCTTGCACTAGCTACAAACTCTTTACTTACTAATCTTTTATCATCATCAACTAGTATTGAGTCTGCAACCCCTAGCTCAGTTTCCGCATCAATACCTCTCACCCTTATTAATGATTCTTTGCCAGGCGTTTTGGGACAACAAATGATTAATTGGGTATATGATGATGCTAAATCGGAAACACCCCCAAAGGTAAAAACCGGGATTCTGATTAGGAATGGATATGTGATTGAAGAATTACCCTATATTTTGGGTGATAAAGCTAAAATAGATTCATTTAGAGTGGCAAAGAGGGGTTATATGGAGTTTGATAATTACTTTATGTGGAGTTATGAATTTACGAATGATAATCTTTTACATAAATACACCATCACGGTTAAAAAAAATAATGCTCCTAAACATTTTGTCTCCAATAAATATATTGTAGTTTTTTTTGCTGAAAATGGTGTTAGTAAATACAAGACCATACAGTGGTATCAAAATGCACCATTTTATGTCCCTCTTATTTACAATAAGGGATTAAACTCTTATTTTGTTAATATTACCTCATCAGGTGTACTAGTTGGATCAGGAAGCTCTAATCTTGGCACTAAGATTATGAATGAATATGGGATCCCTGCCGCATGGAATGCAAATGAATCGGAATTTTGGTTCACTCACCGGGATTCTTCCTATCATTATCAAACACAACGCACATACGGAACATCAGATCTTTATGTTGTCAATAACATTAATCGTCTACACACTATTTATCAAAAGAGGTATGACATTTATGAGAATTTGACGGCGGGTTCGAAAGTTGAATTAAAAGATTCAACGTATTTGCTCTTTAATGATTTACTTAAACAACCTGCTTATTATTCATACCGGGGTTTAGGTTTATCTGGAATCACAGCAATCAATATATTCGCCAAGAAATCTACCCAACCCGACATTCGATACATTATTGATAGAGGAACTACTGTACTTAGCTATTCACCCGGCATGAAAATCATTGAGAAGATAAAAAAGTATGATTATGCTACTAAATTAACTGATACGTTGTCACGTACCGTTATCTTTTATTAACCCTGAGTGTAGTTAGTTTTGAGTTTGCATACTCTTTAATTTTTTATGATTTTAAAGGAGTTAATCTGGTTTTAATGGGCATATAGTGCTTTAATGAGCTTCTAACAGAGATGGCCAATTTATTGAAACGGATTTTTTTACCCCTACCAACTCAAAACAAGAAATTAGTTTCATTCATATCCGTATACTAGCATGAATGACTACTTTATTTTCTTTTTCATACTCGTCCAATTTTTTTTCATCTGCCGCGAAAACTTGATAAATAAAATATTGGAATGATTTAGAATCATCGGTTAAAATTGAATGAATGGATTAGCTGCGGTTTGTAAAAAATAGTTGTAATCATTGTTTATGGTTTTGTTTTTGGTTTTACATTCCCCACATAAAGGTAGTTTATTAGCGGTTTACCCTCCAGAATGGATACTTTAAATGAGGGTAAATTAAGAGCAAAACCAATAACCAATAAAACCCACCAATTAACATGAAACGCCAAGAATTAATAGAACAACTACAGAACAATCATCAAGCATTTATTGAATACATAAATAGCCTAACAGATGAAGAGTTTTTAGTCAGCCATCATGCTAAATGGACAGCTGGGCAGCAACTGCAACACATTTGTTTATCGGTGCGGCCTGTAAATTTAGCCTTGCTGTTGCCTACATTTATCTTGAGGTTATTGTTCGGGAAACCCAGGGAAAAAAGAAGTTATGAAGAGTTGGTTAAGGCTTATCAAAACGTACTGCAAAAGGGAGGAAAAGCAGGTAGCCCGTACATTCCAAAAAGCGTTACCGTAAATCAAAAACAAAAACTGAATAAGGAT
>CANGZX010000071.1 GCA_947458775.1 Sphingobacteriaceae bacterium
AAATCTAGTTCCGAAATTTTTAGGGGCAGTTGTTTTTCATATTCTAAAGCCGGGTTACCCACATTGGGGAAGTTGATAAAGTCTTTAAAATTATGATACCGATTTCCGGGTATTAAACTATCGTTACTTACATGCAGTTTTGATACCAAGAAAGCACGCATTTCTGCGGGCATTTCACGGTCATACAGTAAACGCATGGGTTTGCCATAGCGGCGTTTCTGCAAACTTTTGGTTAATACATCTATAAACTTATCACTCACATCGTGCGACAAGTCGAGTTCGGCGTCACGGGTTAATTGTATGGTATAGGCCTCAATGGTATCGTAATCGAGGGTATAAAAGATGTCTTTTAAGGAGTAGCGAATAATATCATCAACAAGAATTACAAATTGCAATTGGTTGGTTTGTGGCAATACTAAAAAACGTTTAAGATTCTTTGGGAGCTCAATAAGTGCATATTTCACTTTTGATTTTCGTGATTTTTTCGTGAGCTTAATGAAAAAATATTCGTACCTATCTTTTAATTCGGGGAAAGGTAATTCGTCTGTTAAAATGATGGGAACAAGTGTAGAGAGTATTTGCTCGTTAAAGTGGTTTCGAACAAATTCTCCCCGACTTACATTTAATTGATGTTCGTTTAGGATAAAGATTTTGTTTTCGGCTAGTTGTTTTACCAACTGTGTTTCAAACAGTGAATTAAACTTTTTTTCTTGCGTTACTACAATAGACCTAATTTGGTTCAATAGTTTTTTGGGGTTGTAGCCCAATACATCGTTAAATTTGTTATTGGTGCGTGCTAACCTATTAAGTATGGCAATACGTACTCTATAAAATTCGTCTAAGTTGGAGGAAAAAATGGCTAAAAAACGTAACCGCTCAAGTAAAGGCACGCTTTTATCCGCCGCTTCTTGCAGCACCCTATCGTTAAAATATAGCCAGCTTATTTCTCTATTTAAGAATGGTATTTTTTTAGAGTTCATACAACATCAAGCTCCTAGTTTTATAAGGAGACCTACAATTCTATAAAATCTATGTTAACTGAATATGAAGTTTATGGAATTGGAAGTAAAAAATGAGTTAAGAGGTTTTATTAGTATTTTTTGTTTGGGGGCTTGTTTTAGGTTTTGGAGTACTAGCCTTAGCCTTTGATGCACTAACCTTAGGCTTTGCTTGGCTAGTAGTTGCAGCAGTTTTTAATGGTTTTGTTTGAATGGTTTTTTTAATAGCTACGCTAGAAACTAGTGGCTTATTTACTTTTTTTGCTGTTACTGCTTTTTTCTTCAAAACACTCTTAGCTAGTTTTTTAGCAGATTTTTCAATTTTTTTGCTCAGTAAAACAGAGTCTACACCTAAACTTTTTATGGCCTGATGTAATTTGCTCGATAGTTTTTCGCGTAAATCTTTCTTGGGTGATTTCTTAACAATTTTGATAGTTACATTTTTCATATTTATTGATTTTAGGTGATATACTCAAATATAACGCTTTCTTTTTATGCTTAGGTACTTTAGCTGCATGTTAAATGTGGATAAGTTTTGCCGCTCTTAACTTTTCCTTAACATTAAGCTAACTCATGGCTAACACTATGCAGGTAGGTTTGCATCAACTAAATTAAAGCAAAGTGAAATTAAAATTATTTAAAAGTGTATGTATGCTAGCTATCGTGATGATAGCAACTGCAATACAAGTTAAGGCGCAAGAATCTGGTAAAATTTTCGGAAAAATTACCGACAAAAAAACTGGTGAAACGCTCATTGGCTTATCGGTTAAAATTGCTGGAACAACTTCCGGGGTTTCTACAAACGTAAATGGCCAATATGTATTAGCCGGACTTAAGCCAGGAAAATACACCTTGCTTTTTTCTTATATAGGTTACCAATCTAAACAAATTACAGATATTGAGGTAGCAAGTGGTAAAACAACCACCCTAGATATTGTAATGGATGAAGCTCTTACACAAAACCTAAAAGAGGTAGTCATTACAGCTTCAGCGAAGCAAGAAAGTACCAATACCTTATACGCTCAGCAAAAAAATAGTTCACGTATATCTGATGGTGTTTCTGCCGAATCTATTAAAAAATCGCCCGATAAAAATACGGCCGATGTGTTAAAACGGGTGAGCGGTGCTACCATTCAAGATAATAAATTTGTAATTGTACGTGGTTTGAGCGATCGATATAACTCTGCAACATTAGATAATGGCGCCTTACCAAGTTCAGAGCCAAACCGTAAAGCTTTCTCTTTCGATATTGTTCCTTCGAACATGATTGATAATATAGTAATTAGCAAAACCGCTACGCCAGATATGTCTGGAGATTTTGCCGGTGGAGCTGTTCAAATTTTAACGAAAGATATTCCCGATCAAAACTTCTTAACCTATGGAGTGGGATACAGCTACAATTCACAATCTACTTTTAAAGATTTTAAGGGCAATGAAAAAACGGCTGCCGATTATTTAGGTTTTAATACTACGAGAAATTTACCTCTAAATTTTCCAAGTACAAGTAGTATCTATAACAAAACGCTAAGTTCAACCCAAGAAATAGCAGCTATCCGTTCGCTAAATAACGACTATGCTGTAGTTAATTCCACCGCTTTTTTGGGTCAAAATTACCAATTTACGGTAGGTAGAGTAAAAGATTATGAAAAATCAGGCAATCGTTTAGGAGCCATTATTTCCCTTTCGTACCGAAATGCACAAAACGTAAACCCGGAAATTGCCAGAAATTTAGCTGGTGAATTTGATTTTAAAGATCAAACCTATAAATTTTCTACCACGGTGGGCGGTTTAGCCAATTTCTCCTATTTATTTGGCAACAATAAAATCACCTTAAAAAACATTTATAACCGCATTCAAGACGATCAATATTTGAGTCGTTCGGGTTTAAATTTCGGCCAAGCAAATGCTACTAAGTTTTTTGCATTCGATTTAATTCAAAAAACCTTATTAAAATCATCTTTAGAAGGGGAGCATAAATTCGGCGAATCGAAAACCAAATTAAAATGGGCATTGGGTTATAGCAACGTAATAAATAACCAACCCGATCAACGTAAAATTAGTTATATCATTAATCAAGCAGATATTAACAACCCGAATGTAAATTATTCAGCCAATATTACATCTCTAGATAGAACTAATAGTCGTTTATTCTCCAATTTAACCGAAGATATTTTTAACGGCGAAGTAAACTTAAGTTTCCCCTTATCTACAAAAGCCAGCAAAGGAAGTTTTAAAACGGGATTTAGCTCCATTTACCGAAACCGTAATTTTGATGTACGTTTCATTGGTTTAATCTTGCCTTCCTTTACCCCCAACGCCAATGACATACGTCAGCGTTCATTAGGTACCGTTTTTGGAAATGATTTAATTAATCAAGGAATATACGAGTTAGACGAAATTGGCAATAGCGCCGATCGCTATAACTCCACTTCGATGGTGAATGCTGGTTACTTCATGCTCGATAATCAATTGGCTGAAAAATTGCGCATGGTTTGGGGGCTACGTGCCGAGCAATTTAATTTATCGCTCGAAACATTTGATCCTCTTGAACCAAAAGTGGAGCGCAATCAATTAGATTTTCTCCCATCGCTAAACCTTACTTTGGGCTTAACCGAAAAAAGCAATTTAAGAGCTTCGGTTTATCAAACTGTTGCCCGCCCAGAATTTAGAGAATTGGCACCATTTGCCTATTTCGATTACGAACAAGCAGCGGTACAAAAAGGAAATCCAAATTTAAAACGCACCCAAATTTTGAATGCCGATTTACGCTTCGAAACCTACCCAGCTGCGGGTCAAATATTTTCGATTTCGGCATTTTATAAAAAATTCACCAATGCTATCGAAGCTACTTTTTTTGATGTAAACTCTACACCCGATATTTCGTATAGCAATGCCGATAAAGCAACCACTTACGGATTTGAACTTGAATTCAGAAAAAATTTAAAATTCTTAGCAAATAGAGCCTTTTTCCAACGCACTACGTTTTATACCAATGTTTCTATCATTCACTCTGAGGTAAATTTTGCAGGCAACCTAAATCCAAACAGTGCAGGGCGCCCCTTAATTGGCCAATCGCCTTATGTAGTTAATGCCGGCTTGCAACACAGCACCTTAAACAATAAACTTAATTTCAACCTCTTATACAACCGAGTTGAACGTCGTATTTTCCGCGTAGGTGGTACTACATTTCCAAATGTTTGGGAAGACCCCCGCGATGTGTTAGATTTTCAGATTGGTGTAAAAACTTTCAAAACCAAAGGAGAGTTTAAATTGAATGTAGGCGACATTTTAAATCAACGGAGTGTATTTTATTTCGACCGAAATGCCAATAAAAAATACACCCAATTTGTTGACGATGAAATTTTTAAAACCAAATTAGGTACCAATGTGTCTTTATCATTTAATTATTCATTTTAGGTTGATGAGTTTAACAATTTCATAACAATTGGTTAAAACACGCATTACATTAATCATCCATATTTATAAAAAAATTATAAACTTAAAATCATGAAAAAAACCATTATCCTATTTTCGATCCTTGCGCTTGCTTTCGTTGCCGCTTGTAAAAAAAGCAAGACCGAAGATCCTATTGCTACCCCAACAAGTAATGTTGTTGAAGTTTCTGGCGATATTAAAGTAAACACTACCTGGACTTCAGACAAAATTTATTTATTGAAAGGCTTCGTGTATGTTACCGATGGTGCAACCTTAACCATTCAGCCAGGTACTATCATTAAAGGCGATAAAATTTCTAAAGGATCACTCATCATTACTCGTGGTTCTAAAATTAGCGCCATTGGTACCGCAACTAATCCGATTGTATTCACTTCTAATTTCCCTGTCGGTTCTCGTGAGCATGGTGATTGGGGCGGAATTATCATTTTAGGTAAGGCTCCAGTTAATCCAACAGGAGGCGAAGTAGTTATTGAAGGTGGTTTATTACCAACTGCTGG
>CANGZX010000072.1 GCA_947458775.1 Sphingobacteriaceae bacterium
CTCATTTGTTAATGGCAAGATGATTTTCCTACAAGGAAGTCCGGTTTTGGAAAAAAAATCGGGAATAGATACCGGCCGACTTTCTGGTATTGTGGCGCATCATGTGCCGGCGTATCTTCAAAAAAACCGTTTACCATCCTATGAAACCAATTGTATAGACGATTGGGAAACTAAAGTAGACGCCATTGTTGCCGAAACCATTCACCAAGATATGCGCCTTATTTCGGGCATACCGCCTTGGGTACAAATGTATTTCGATAAGCTAAGCCAGGTTGCTAAAGGAAAAAAAGTAAAAGACATTTTCAAGAACTTCAGCTTATTTGTTTACGGAGGCGTAAACTTCGAACCCTATCGAGCTAAACTAGAAGAAGCCATTGGTAAAAAAGTGGCTAGCATAGAAACGTATCCGGCATCGGAGGGATTTATTGCCTACCAAGATTCGCAAGCAGATAAAGGACTACTAGTACTGGCAGATGCCGGTATCTTTTTTGAATTTATTCCGGTTTCTGAATATTTCAATGAAAATCCTACCCGAATAAGCCTAGCCGATGTAGCCCTCGATATCAATTATGCCTTAATCCTAAATACATCGGCCGGTTTGTGGGGCTATAGCATTGGCGATACGGTGAAATTTGTTTCCAAGGAGCCTTACAAAATTGTGGTTACAGGGCGTATCAAACATTTTATATCTGCCTTTGGCGAACATGTTATTGCCGAAGAGGTGGAAGCAGCCTTGTTAGAGGTGGCAGCCAAACAAGCAGTGCAGATTACTGAGTTTACTGTGGCTCCGCAAGTAATTCCCCCAGAAGGCGGCTTACCTTACCACGAGTGGTTTATAGAATTTGTACAGCCTCCAAAAGAGTTGGACGCTTTTGCAGCAGCTTTAGATAAAGCCATGCAACAAAAAAACAGCTATTATCATGATTTGATAGCCGGCAAAATTTTGCAACCTTTACACATTCGTTTGGTGCAAAAAGATGGATTCATTGAATACATGCGAACGCAAGGAAAACTAGGCGGCCAAAATAAGGTGCCACGTTTAGCCAACGATAGAGCATTAGCCGATGTATTAAACAAGTCCCTTAAAAAACTAAAAAATTGAGTAGCAAAACCATAGCCATTGTAGGCTCCACCGGGAGCATAGGCACACAAGCCTTAGAAGTAGTGCGCCAAAACGCTCAGCGTTTTTCGGTGGCTTTACTCAGTGCGCAGCAAAATGTGGATTTATTAGCTGCTCAAGCCTTAGAATTCAATCCCAAGCAAGTAATTATTGGCGATGAACGCAAACTTTCGGAGCTGAAAGCACGTTTATCAGGCACCTCGATTCTAGTTTCTGCAGGGGCGGCAGCACTTGTGGAAGCGGTAACTATGCCTGAGATAGATTTGGTCCTTACTGCTTTGGTAGGTTTTGCTGGTTTAGAACCAACCCTTGCCGCCATTACTGCTGGTAAAGACATTGCCTTAGCCAACAAAGAAACCTTGGTGGTAGCCGGCGATTTGGTAACCCGTTTAGCCAAACAGCATGGCGTACAAATTTTACCCGTTGATTCGGAACATTCAGCCATTTTTCAATGCTTGGTAGGAGAGCAGCAACCCATCGAAAAACTTATTTTAACAGCTTCGGGCGGACCTTTTAGAGGAAAAGATGCTTCTTTTTTAGCCTCGGTAACACCCGAGCAAGCCTTAAAACACCCTAATTGGGTAATGGGTGCCAAAATTACCATCGATTCGGCTTCGTTGATGAATAAAGGCCTCGAAGTAATTGAAGCCAAATGGTTATTTGATGTAGCACCCGAACAAATTGAAGTAGTGGTGCATCCTCAATCTATTGTACACTCCTTGGTCCAATTTACGGATGGTTCTATAAAAGCACAATTGGGTTTACCCGATATGAAATTGCCTATTCAATATGCTTTGGGCTATCCGGAGCGCATTGCCAATACCTTTAAACGCTTTAATTTTGCTGATTACCCAACGCTAAATTTTGAGCAAGCAGATACCAGTACATTTAGAAATTTAGGCTTGGCTTATGATGCCATTGCCCGTGGAGGAAACGTGCCTTGTATATTAAATGCAGCAAACGAAGTGGTGGTGTCGGCATTTTTAGCCAAACGCATAGGTTTTTTAGAAATGAGCGATGTACTTGCTACCTGCATGGACAAAATAGCTTATATTTCATCGCCTACTTTAAGCGATTATTTACAAACCGATACCGAAAGCAGGCAATTGGCGGAGCGTTTGGTAACTAATTAAACATTTACACATCTAAATAAAAACACTACACACTATATGGACGGATTAATTATGGCAGGTCAACTGCTACTCGGACTTTCAATTTTAGTTATTTTACACGAATTAGGCCATTTTTTAACTGCCAGAGCCTTTGGCATTAAAGTTGAAAAATTCTACCTATTCTTTGATGCTTGGGGTGTAAAACTCCTTCATTTTAACTACAAAGGTTGCGAATACGGCATTGGATGGTTGCCCTTAGGCGGCTATGTAAAAATTGCCGGTATGATTGACGAATCGATGGATACCGATCAATTAGCCGGTCCACCACAAGAATGGGAGTTTCGATCAAAACCGGCTTGGCAACGCTTAATTGTAATGTTGGGTGGTGTAACGGTGAACATTGTGTTGGGTATCTTTATTTTTTGGATGCTTACCCTTAAATATGGCGAAACCTATATCCCTAATGATAAATTACCCTTTGGAATAGCTCCAGGAAGCGTAGGACGAACCATTGGTTTACAAGCTGGCGACAGAATTGTGGCCGTAAACGGAAAACCCATTGTTCGTTTCGAAGAAGTGAGTAGTTCCAAAGTATTGTTGGGTAACAGCCAACTAACCATCCTTAGAAATGGTATAGAGCAGCAAATTCAAGTACCTGGAAATATTTTAAACCAAGTGGCTGACGAGGGCATCGCCGAATTTATTCAACCACGTATTGCACTTCAGCCCATAAAAGAAGTAGCTGTGGGTAGCCCTGCCGAGAAAGCCGGTATGAAAGCTGGTGACCTCATTGTACAGGTAAATGGCCAAGTAGTAAACTACATAGACGAGTATCAGCAACAGCTGAAAGTATTAAAAAACAAAAACGTAACAATCGGTTTAGTTCGTGGAGAAGATACGATTCAGGTAAGTCCGATTGTAGCTGTCGATGCTACCTTGGGTCTTGGCCTTTCTCGTAAAGGATTGCCCACAGAAACAAAAAAATATGGTTTTGTGCAAGCCCTGCCTATTGGAGCTAGCAAAGCTTGGGGCTCTTTTGCCGATAATGCTAAAGGAATAGGAAAAGTACTAACTGGACAAATTCAAGCCAATAAAGCATTTACGGGTCCTATTGGTATTGCCACCATGTTTGGCAATACGGTAAATTGGGCAAAATTTTGGAGTTTAGTAGGCTTATTATCTATGGCTTTAGCCTTAATGAATTTATTGCCAATCCCGGCTCTAGATGGTGGCCATGCTGTATTTTTAGTGGTAGAAATGATTAAGGGCAAACCCCTGAGTGATAAATTTATGGAGCGTGCCCAATTGGTAGGTTTTGTAATTTTAATGGCTCTTATGGTATTGGTATTTGGTAACGATATTTTTAAGCATATCCTTAAATAGTACGGCTAACAATGAATTATTTCGAGTGGTTTAGCATACCCATTTCTTTTAGCCCCGATCAATCGGTGGTAAAAAGGAAATTTTATGAGCTAAGTAAAAAATACCACCCCGATTTTTACATCAACCAGCCTGCAGAAATGCAGGAAGAGATGCTAGAAAATGCTACACTTACCAATAAAGCGTACCAAACACTCTCCAAGCCCGAACTCTTTTTGCCTTATGTATTAAGTTTAAAAGGCCTACTGCAAGAATGGGAACAGGTGCAGCTACCTCCAGATTTTTTGCTAGAAATGATGGAAATTAACGAAACCTTAATGGAGTTGGAGTTTGATACCGATACACAAAAGCTAGCCGCATTAGAAACCGAAGTTGCTCAACTGGAAGCTGCAATAACAAACGAATTTGAGCAATATGCCCTTAATTTTGAAAGCCTGCCTGAAGAAAACCAAGCTGCCAACTTAGAAAAAATTAAAGACGCTTATTTCCGACAAAAATATGTGTTGCGAATTCGCGATAGTTTAAATAGATTTGCGTCCCGCTGAAAAGCAATGCCCAGCTGGCGGAATTGGTAGACGCGTCGGTCTCAAACACCGATGGGAAACCGTGCCGGTTCGACTCCGGCGCTGGGTACATGGATAAAAGAGCTAACCCCAAAGGTTGGCTCTTTTTGTATGCTATAAAATCATAATTTGGTACAAGATTTAATGAAATAAGTATGACCAACTGGATTACATTCAACTTTCTAACTATTATATTTGATATGCTTGGTGCAAACCGAATATTAACCGACCATTATACAGAGATTAAATGACTCATCTGCTGCCTGCTTTTTATTTCGGATTATTTTTGGTGGGTCTGTTAATAGGCTTGGCGCTTATATTAAGAAATAGACATTCCCTAGCCTATACCTATTTCGGCATCTACAATCTAATTACTGCATGGGGTTTCTTTGTATCTTTTATGTTGGTGAGTGGCTTAATTATGCAATTCCCTTCTTTTTTTAGAACTGCAGCGCCGCTGCATTATCTTTGGGGGCCACTTTGTTATTTGTTTGTACGCAATTTACTCAGCTCCAATAATCGCTTTTACAAAACAGATATCCTCCATTTTTTGCCATTTATGCTCCATTTCGTTGAGCTGTTACCCTTCTATTTAACTGCTCGAGAATATAAAATTCAGGTATTAGGTGGGATGTTTTCAAGTGGCGATCGCTTTGGAATTTCCGAAGGTCTGCTTAGTTCGTATTGGCATAGTATTTTAAAATTCAGCCAAATGCTAATCTATAACATCTTGCAGTGGCGCCTTTTGTATTTATTTAATAC
>CANGZX010000073.1 GCA_947458775.1 Sphingobacteriaceae bacterium
AAATGTATTGCTGGGAACCAGTGCTACAAGAAATTCTGAACACCTACGAATACCCGTATTATAGCAGCGATACCGATTTTTTAAATGCAGAAGTTGGACTAACCCTTTGCGAAGCGCTAATTGCCCGCAATGGAAGTATCTTGGTGAGCAATCGAACGGCAGCCGGACGTAGATTGAGTATTTATCCCGATACGCACATTGTGCTAGCCTATACCTCTCAGTTGGTACTCGATTTAAAAGATGGATTTAAACGCCTAAAAGATCTTTGTGGCAACACACTCCCTAGTATGGTAACTACCATTACGGGGCCGAGTAGAACGGCCGATATTGAGAAAACCTTAGTGTTAGGAGCACACGGACCAAAAGAGTTGTTTGTTTTTTTAATAGACGATAGCCAAAAATAAGTTTAAAAGCACCCCTGGGCTGTTTTTAACTCTATGCGGATCGCCAATAAAAACCGCTTTCTCATAAACTAGTTTGTTTTAACGTGTAGAGAATAGTAGGTTTGTTTAGCGGTGGACCCGTACACAGGGCCACTATGGATTAAAAAAGACCCAATGAGTACTATCAAATCTGTGATTATTGGCACGGGTAACTACCTGCCTAGCCGAGTGGTAAAAAATGATGCTTTTTTGAAAAATAAGTTTTTTGAAAAAACAGGTGAAGCCATTGAAAGAGACAATGCCGAAATTATATCGAAATTTAAAGACATTACCGAAATAGAAGAGCGCCGTTATGCCAAAGACGATCAGATGGCTTCTGATTTGGGCTATTTAGCAGCTTTGGAAGCGATTAAAAGCGCTGGGATAGATCCGGAAACCTTAGACTACATTATTGCTGCACATAACTTTGGAGATATAAAAGCGGGCGACACACACGTGCAACTTATGCCTAGCATCGCAGCCAAAATAAAACACCATTTGGGTATCGAAAACCCAAATTGTGTAGCCTATGATTTACCTTTTGGTTGCCCGGGCTGGGTACAAGGAATTATTCAAGCAGATTATTTTTTAAAATCGGGTGATGCAAAGCGCATTTTAGTGGTAGGCTGTGAAACACTTTCACGAGTAAACGACCCCTTTGATAGAGATAGTATGATTTTTGCCGATGGAGCTGGGGCTACTATTTTAGAAGCGCAAAGTAATTCTACAGCGGGCATTATTGCACACAAAACACAATCTCATACATTTAAAGAAGCGTATTACTTGTATTGTGGGCCATCGTGCAACCCCGATGTTCAAAGCAATGAGCTGTATATTAAAATGGATGGCCGGAAGATTTACGAATATGCCCTAACCAACGTTCCAATGGTTATTAAAGAAGCCATTGATAGAGCAGGTTTGGATATTTCGGATATTAAAAAAGTATTGGTACACCAGGCAAATGGTAAAATGGACGAAGCCATTGCCAAACGTTTATTTAAATTGTATGACCGTACCGATATGCCAGAAGGAACCATTCCGATGACCATTGCCACACTAGGCAATAGCTCGGTAGCCACCATACCTACCATGCTCGATTTAATACTCAAAAACAATATGGATACCCACGAACTAAACGAAGGCGATACGGTGGTATTTGCCTCGGTTGGTGCAGGTATGAATATCAATGCGGTGGTATATAAATTTTAAAACACTAGTATTACCAACAAAAAAAGCGATCCTTTCGGATCGCTTTTTTTAGATACTATAATAAATTTATGCTTCTTCTTTAATTCCGGCAATGGCTTCATCAACCAAAATACGTCCGCAATGTTCGCAAACAATTATTTTCTTGTGTTGGCGAATATCCGACTGGCGTTGAGGCGGGATTTGGTTGAAACAACCTGAACAAGAATCACGCTGAATGGTTACTACTGCTAAACCATTTTTGGCGTTTCCGCGTAAACGGTGGTAAGCAAATAATAAGCGCTCTTCAATTTGAGTTTCTGCTTTAGCAGCTTTATTGCTTAAATCTTCTTCCTCTTTTTGAGTTTCAGATGTAATTACAGATAATTCAGCTTGTTTAATTTCTAAATCTTTTTTGCGACCATCTAAATCGGCTAACGCTTTTTCGTACACCTCGGTTTTGGTAACAATATCAAAACCAAACTCTTTAATTTTCTTTTCAGATACCTGAATATCTAAGCCTTGAATTTCTACTTCTTTTGAAATAGCTTCGTATTCGCGGTTATTTTTTACTTCGTTTAATTGAGCCTCGTACTTTTTAATAGCAACTCCAGCTTCTTTAATGGTGTTTTTGCGGGTAACAATCGCATCTTCCAAATCATCCAAATCGGTTTTTATTTTTTGGATGCGGGTTTCTAAACCTGCAACATCATCTTCTAAATCGGCTACTTCAACAGGCAATTCACCGCGAATTTGGCGGATTTTATCAATTTGAGTATGGATAGATTGCAACTCGTAGAGGGCTTGCAATTTTTGTTCTACTGTTTTTTCCATTAAATTAAATACTTGATGGGGTTTGTAACTTGTTCTGTTAAATGGAGTGCAAAGTTAGGAAAAATTTTAGTAATAGTTTCAAACAAAAGCATTTGCGTAAACTGTTCGCTTTCAAAGTGTCCTACATCGGCAATTACGACTTGTTTGTCGGCATCAAAAAATTCGTGGTATTTGTAGTCGGCCGTTACAAACATATCGGCGCCAGCTGCTAAGGCGTTGGGGAGTAAGAAACTGCCCGAACCTCCACAAATGGCTATTTTTTTTATTTTCTTTTCCAATAATTGGGTATGCCGTATCACCGGCACTCCCAATTGTGATTTTATGTGTTGCAAAACAGCAAGCGCATCTTGTGCATCGGGCAACTCTCCAATCATACCCGAACCAATTTCTTGGTGAGCATTGCTAAGTGTTTGCAAAAAATAAGCCACCTCTTCGTAGGGGTGAGCTTCTTTTAATGCAGATAAAACAGTTTTTTCAAGGTGTTCGGGATACAATACCTCTATACGAAGCTCGGCTTCGGTTTGCGGAATGCCAATACTGCCCACAAATGGATTGGCTCCCTCTTGTGCGGTAAAGGTTCCCTCTCCGGCCACATTAAAACTGCACTGGGCATAGTGTCCAATTTGGCCCGCACCGGCGTTAAACAAAGCGGTTCTTACCGCATCGGCATGTTGGGTTGGACACAGGGTAACTAGTTTTTTTAAAATTCCACTCTTTGGCGCCAATATGCGCAAGTTGTGGAGACCAATTTTGTCGGCTAAAGCTTTGTTTACACCGGCCGTTACGTTATCTAAATTGGTGTGAATGGCGTAAATCGCCACATCGTTTTTTATGGCTTTAATCAATGTGCGATCTACATAACTAGATCCGGTAAAACGCTTGAGGCCCTTAAAAACAAGTGGGTGGTGTGAAATAACCAAATTGCAGCCTTTTTTAATGGCTTCATCTACCACCTCTTCGGTACAGTCTAAAGAAATTACTGCCCCACGAATAATTGTTTCGGGGTTTCCAAACAGCAAGCCAGAATTGTCATACGACTCTTGGTAAGCCAATGGGGCCACCGACTCTAGGTAGGTACAGAGTTCTTGTAATTTCATTTCTTACTAGGCACCCATTCTACTCATTTGGGCAGCTTCTATAGCTACTTTTTGATTGTATTCTTGGGCAATTGATTTATGATTCACCAAATCAACGATGGTACCAATGAGACAAAGACCGCCAGTAAATAAATACAAAAGACCCATGCCTATTTGTCCGACCACAAAACGTTGCACACCGGCAACCACCACCAAACCCAAAAGAGTGAACAATAAAATATCTTGGGGATCTTTTCTTTTTCCTGTATAAAACATGGTGAAGGTTTTCAACTGCCCCTCGGACATGCTTTTGGTTAATTGCTCTAAAAACTGATATTCTGCGGGAGTAATGCCCTTCAGTTGCATAAAAAATTGTTGATTCATACTAGGGTATTTAGTTTTTTAAAGATAAAATAAATTGCTTGGAAAGCTGGGCTATTCTAAAAAGCAAAATAGCTAAAGCTGGAAATACAAACCAATGTAGGCCCAGAGCTTGTTTAATTTCTCCGTGAAAAACATGGGTTATTGCCCGTCCAAGTCCGCAACCCGGGCACCACGTAATCCCTAAATTTGCCAAAGGACAGAGTGTAAAATGGCTTGCACCCGGCGTACTGATGGCTAATAGAATCAGGGCTGTTATCCAAATAAAAAGCTCAAAAGGGGGTAAGCGTTTTTTCACAAATTAAATATACAAACACCATTCCTATTATTTTGGGGTACAGGTGCTATATTTGCAGCGAAATTAGGATTGGTGACAATTAGGGAACTACTATTACGGTACCAAGCCAACCCACGGGTAAACGAATTGGCTACAGCGCTACATTCGGCCAGGCACCCACGGGTACAGCTTAGGGGTCTCATCGGATCGAGTGATGCGGTGCTGGCGGTAGCTTTGTTCTTATTGCAGCAAAAAACCACCCTTTTCGTGCTTCCCGATAGAGAAGAAGCTGCTTATTTCTTAAACGATTTAGAAAATATATTGGGCAAGGAAGCTTTGTTCTTCCCAGCATCTTGCCGTAAAGCTTTCGATTTTACACAGCCCGATAATAGCATGGTGCTGCAACGTGCCGAGGTATTAAACGAACTAAAAAACACAGAAGCCGCCGCTCGTTTAGTAGTAACCTATCCCGAAGCCCTAAGCGAAAAAGTCATCAATCGGAACTCTTTAGAAAAAAACACCTTGGAGATTTCGGAGGGCGCCAAGCTAGATATTGAATTTATAGCCGACTTTTTAACAGACTATGAGTTCGATCGGGTAGATTTTGTATATGCACCGGGGCAATTTGCGGTACGTGGCGGCATTGTAGATATTTTTTCTTTTTCACATTTTCGGCCTTACCGCATTGAATTTTTCGGAGATACTATTGAGAGTATCCGCGA
>CANGZX010000074.1 GCA_947458775.1 Sphingobacteriaceae bacterium
ACCATTGTAATGGATACCAAAAACAAAGAATAAAAATGACCATAGAAGAAGCACAAGCCACCGTAGATAAATGGATTAAAACGACCGGTGTAAGATATTTTAACGAACTTACTAATACCGCCATTTTAATGGAAGAGGTAGGCGAAGTAGCCCGCATTATGGCCCGGAAATATGGTGAACAATCTTTTAAAAATGTCGAGGAAGAAACGAAACTAGGCGATGAATTGGCCGATGTATTGTTCGTGCTTATTTGCTTGGCAAACCAAACAGGTATTAATCTCACCGAAGCCTTACAACAAAATTTGGAGAAAAAAACAAAGAGAGATGCCACCCGGCATCGGGATAACGAGAAGCTGAAACCTTAAACCAATTTCACCAAACGATCCCCATCTAAAACCGGAATGCTATTCACTACATCGATTTGCAGGCAAAAGGCAATATCTGCCTCAATATTCAGCTCCTTTAGGCGTTCGCTATGCGATGTTTTTTTCATAAACTCGGCCAAATTTCCTTTAGCCAATTCGTACAAATCGGCCACTAAAATAGCCGCATCATCTAGTTTAAACGAGTCGTTTTGTAAGTGATGTGCTACTGCTCCGGCAAATAAACTATCTTCTAAATTCACCTTGTTTTTCCAACCGGCACAAAGCAATAATACATCGTGAGGTTGTGTTTTTAACCAGGTACTCAACGCACCTAAGTTTAAAAAAGAGCCAATCACCACTTTTTTTGCTTCGCGGCTTTCGTTAATGGCATGGGTTCCGTTGGTGGTAGTAAGTACAATGGTCTTGCCGTCTACTTTTTCGGCCGTGTAGGAAAAGGGTGAATTGCCAAAATCGAAGCCTACCACTACTTCTCCATTGCGTTCGGCAGCTAATAAATAGTCGGTATCTGCATACGAACGGCAAGCCTCTACCGAAGCAACCGGAATAATGGCTTCGGCACCGTTGGCTAGGCCATAGCACATAGATGAGGTGGCTCTAAAAATATCAATAACCACCACAATGCTTTCGCGAATATCGTGTAAATGTAATAGCGCCGGACTAAGGCAAACGTCTAATTTCCGTTGCTGCATACCTATCCTTTGTAAAATGGGAATTTAACTACTTGTGCTTTCACCAAATTTTCGCGAATGTTGATGAAGATTTCGGTGTCTTCTTTCGCAAAATCGCTTTGCACATAGCCCAAACCAATGGCTTTTTGCAATGAAGGCGATTGCGTTCCGGAAGTTACTTTCCCAATAACTTTTCCGCTAGCATCGCAAATCTCGTAATCGTGACGAGGAATGCCCCGGTCTATCATTTCAAAGCCTACCAATTTCTGTTTTAATCCGGCTTCTTTTTGAGCAGCTAAATTGCTCGAATTCACAAAATCTTTGGTGAATTTGGTAATCCAACCCAAGCCAGCTTCTAGTGGCGAAGTGCTATCATCAATATCGTTTCCGTATAAGCAAAAGCCCATTTCTAAACGCAAGGTATCGCGGGCACCCAAACCAATAGGCTGAATGCCGAAGGGAGCACCAGCTTCGAAAATGGCTTTCCAAATTTTATCGGCATGCTCGTTATCAAAATACAATTCAAAACCACCGGCACCGGTATAGCCCGTAGCCGAAATGACTACGTTATCTACTCCCGCAAAAGTGCCTTTCACAAACGTGTAATATTCCATGGCAGCTAAATCGGTATCGGTTAACGATTGTAGTGCTTGAGCTGCCTTGGGACCTTGTACCGCCAATAAAGAAGTACGGTCAGAAATATTTTTCATGTCAACCCCGTAGCTGTTAAACTTGGAAATCCACTCCCAATCTTTTTCAATGTTAGACGCATTTACTACCAACATGTAGGTTTTTTCGTCCATGCGGTATACCAACAAATCGTCTATAATGCCGCCATTTTCATTCGGCAAGCACGAATATTGCACCTTCCCGTCGTATAATTTAGAGGCATCGTTAGAGCATACTTTTTGTATCAAATCCAAAGCGCCTTCGCCTTTCAAAATAAATTCGCCCATGTGGCTTACATCAAATACGCCTACGGCTTTGCGCACGGTTTCGTGTTCGGCGTTAATGCCCACATATTGTACAGGCATGTTGTATCCGGCAAAAGGAACCATTTTGGCACCTAAAGCAATGTGGGTATTGGTTAAAGCGGTGTTTTTCATGAGCGATAAATTTGTGCGAAAATACGAAAAAGCGGTGAAGGCTTAGCCAAAAATAGATAACTGCGGATCAGACACTTTAAAAGTTCGGCGGTGGTAGGGAGAAAAACCGTGTTTTAGTACTGCTTCGCGATGTTTGGCGGTTGGATAGCCCTTATTATTCAGCCAATCGTATTGCGGAAATTCAGCGGCCAATTGGTCCATATACTCATCGCGGTAGGTTTTAGCCAAAATAGAAGCCGCCGCAATAGAAAAAAAACGACCATCGCCTTTTACCATGCACTCGTGCGGTAAGCTTTGGTATTTCTTAAATCGATTGCCGTCTACCAAAATAAATTCGGGTCGTAAGGTAAGTTGATCTAATGCTCGGTGCATAGCCAAAAAGGAAGCTTGCAAAATATTAATTTTGTCAATTTCGGCATGATCTACCTGGGCTACGGCAAAGGCTAGGGCCTGCTCTTCTACCACCTTACGCAACTCGAAGCGTTGTTTATCTGTTAATTGTTTAGAATCGTTTAGTAAAGGATACTCGAAATTTCGGGGCAAAATAACCGCTGCGGCAAATACCGGGCCGGCCAAACAGCCACGGCCGGCCTCATCGCAACCGGCTTCAACTAATTTCTCTTGGTGGTAGGCTAAAAGCATCGCTTGAAGATAGAAAAAAATTAGCCTACGAGATTGGTTTAGCCACTATAAATTGGGTATTATTGTGCTAATGAGCAAAGAAGTAGCCAAAGAACGAATTATTTTGGGGATAGACCCCGGCACCAACATTTTGGGTTATGGCCTTATTAAGGAGGTGAAATCGAACATGGAACTGCTTAGCATGGGGGTTATCCGCTTAGACGATTTAACCGACCATCCGCTGAAATTACAACGTATTTTTGAGCGCACCTTGGCCATTATTGACGAATATCACCCCGATTGCTTGGCCATTGAAGCTCCTTTTTATGGCAAAAACGTGCAAGTAATGCTCAAATTAGGCAGAGCCCAAGGCGTAGCCATGGCGGCTGGTTTGGCTAGAGATTTGGCCATTATTGAGTATTCGCCCCGTAAAATAAAACAAGCCATTACCGGAAACGGTAATGCCAGCAAAGAGCAAGTGGCAGCCATGCTTAAAACCTTATTAAAATTTACAGAAAAGCCTGAATTTTTAGATGCAACAGATGGCTTGGCAGTAGCTGTTTGCCATGCTTTTCAGCGAAATGATGCTGGTGACAGCGGGAAAAGTTATTCGGGTTGGGCGGCTTTTGCCAAAGCCAATGAGAAACGAATTAGCTAAGTGCTGCTCTAATTTTTTGAGCCGTTACGGCCAATTGCTCGGCGCTTGGGTTCAATTTTTCGCGACTAAAATTCATATCGCTTACCGCATTCATCGGAATTAAATGTACGTGCGCATGCGGCACTTCTAAACCAATAACCGATACGCCTACCTTTTTGCAAGGAATGGCTTTTTTAACGCCTTCGGCTACAATTTTGGCAAAAATTAGTAGGCCAGCGTAGGTTTCATCGTCCATATCAAAAATATAATCTACCTCCTTTTTCGGAATGACCAATACATGGCCCTCAACTAAGGGGTTAATATCCAAAAAAGCTAAAAAATCACTAGTTTCAGCAACTTTGTGGGCAGGTATTTCTCCAGAAATTATTTTTGAAAAGATGCTCATGTTAGCGGCTAATTTCTATAATCTCGAATGTAACTTTTCCGGCCGGAATGCTTACCTCTACTTTATCGCCAACAGATTTACCTAATAAGCCTTGAGCAATAGGCGATTTTACAGATATTTTACCTGTTTTTAAATCCGCTTCGCTTTCTGGAACTAATTGATAAGTCATTTCGGCACCGTTAGTTGTATTTTTAATTTTCACGATAGAAAGCGCCAATACTTTAGAGGTGTCTAATTTAGATTCATCGATAATACGGGCATTGGCCAATACGTTTTTTAGCTTCGAAATTTTGCTTTCGTGGTGGCCTTGGGCCTCTTTTGCGGCATCGTATTCGGCATTTTCAGACAAATCGCCTTTATCTCTAGCTTCGGCTATGGCTTTAGCAATTTGTGCACGACCTTCTGTACACAATTCGTGTAATTCTTGTTTCAGCTTTTCTATGCCTTCTTTGGTATAATACGTAATCTCTGCCATGTCATTAAAATTGGGGTTCTACTAAAAACAAACAAGACTATGTCGACAGGGCCGATATAGTCTTGTTTGGTATGTACGAAGATAAAGTTAGCTACTTAGATTTGCAAATTTTTTAACTTCTCAGCCAACACCTCCGATAATTTTCGGTACGACTCTTGGGTCCAACCGGCCACATGCGGACTTAAGAGTACATTGCTTTGCGCCAGTAATTCAGCGTACCAAACCTCCTCTCCCAAAGCTGGAAATTTTTCGGTTTCTAACACATCTAAACCGGCACCCAGCACTTTACCTTCTTTTAAGGCTTTAACGAGGGCATTTGTATCTAGCACTTCGCCTCTGGCGGTATTTAATAAGAATATGGGTTTGCGGAAATGGTGTAAATACTCTTGATTGACCAAGTGTTTGGTTTCTCGGGTAAGGGGTACATGTAAACTAAGCACATCGCTGTGTTTTACTATTTCTTCCATGCTTACCTCTTTAGCAAAAGCATCAGAAAACCCCGTTTTATACTTATCATAGGCTAGTACCTGAACGCCAAAAC
>CANGZX010000075.1 GCA_947458775.1 Sphingobacteriaceae bacterium
GAATATTTACAATATTTCTTAAAGGGACAAGCATCTCCGGGTATTGAATATGAATTTACATTAACACAAAAACAAACGCCCGAAATTACCCTTGCCGATGTTAATGAATTGGCTAAAAAATATATTGTAGATAAAAACCGCGACATCGTGTTGATGGGTCCGGATAAAGATAAAGCCAATTTACCAACGGAAGCTACCGTAAATGCTTGGGCACAAAGTGTAGCCACATCAAACCTTGAGGCTTATGTAGACAAAGTATCCGACAAACCGCTATTAGCTACCAAGCCAAAAGCTGGAACTATAGTTTCTGAAACCAAAACCTCCGAATTGGGCATTACCGAATTGGTATTTAGCAATGGAGTAAAAGCCATTTTAAAGCCAACCGATTTTAAAAACGATGAAATAAACTTTACCGCATTTAGCCCAGGTGGCACCTCCTTGTATAGCGATGCTGATTTTCAATCGGCTAGCAGTGCAGCTGGTATTGTACGTGGTAGTGGCTTAGGCGAATTTGATGCATTACAGTTACCAAAGTTATTGAATGGTAAAAAGGTATCGGTTTCGCCCTACATTACCGAGCGCTCTGAAGGGCTATCGGGTTATACTTCACCAAAAGATTTAGAAACCTCTTTACAATTAAACTACCTGTATTTCACCGCTCCTCGTAAAGACGCTGAAATATTTAAAGGCTTTATTGCACAACAAAAAGGTGCCTTGGCTAACCGAGAAAACGATCCGAACAGTGTGTATAGCGATACCGTTTCTGCGGTATTGGGAAATTACAATATCCGCCGTACCGGCCCAACTTTACAAAAGGTAGATCAAATTAATTTAGATAGAGCCTTTGAAATTTACAAAGAACGCTTTACCGATGCCAGCGATTTTACTTATGTGCTTGTGGGTAATTTCGATGTAGAGAAAATAAAACCCCTACTTGCGCAGTATTTAGGTGGATTGCCTTCGGTAAAACGAGTAGAAAGTGCCAAAGATTTAGGTATTAAGGCCCCGGCTGGTTTATTAACTAAAACAGTGTATAAAGGAACAGAGCCAAAATCAACCGTACGCTTGGTTTTTAGCGGTGATTATACCTACAACGAAGAAAACAACAATGTATTAGATGCCCTTGGAGAGGTATTGCAAATTAAATTAATAGAACGCCTGCGTGAAGATGAGGGTGGTGTTTACAGCCCAGGTGCATTTTTTAATTACAGCAAATATCCTACCGGTCGCTATAGTTTTACCATCGCCTTTGGTTGTGGTCCAGAAAACGTTGATAAATTAATTGCAGCCTCTTTAGATGAAATTGCCAAGATTCGTAAAAATGGTGCACAAGCGCTAGATATCGAAAAATTTATTGCCGAAGAGCGCCGCTCTACTGAAGTGCAGTTAAAAGAAAATAGTTTTTGGTTGAGCTATTTGGTAAATCAATACCAAAACAACGAAGACCCTAAATTAATTTTAAACCACTTAACTGCTTTAAAAGCAATTAGCCCCGAGGTATTAAAAGCAGCAGCCAATACATACCTGAGTGGCACGAATGTGATACAACTGATTTTACAACCAGAGAAAAAATAAGTAAGTATCATACTTATTACAAACCGGCCAAATTTATGGCCGGTTTTTTTGTGCAATAAATTCCCGAAAAGAGTGGTTTATATAGAATAATCACTTCGAGATGAAATTGCTTCTAGTATTTATTTTTTTGATTATGACAGAGATTACGACCGCTCAGGTAGTTAGCTATCAAGATGAAAAAGGCAAAGCCTTAAGCCAAGCACAAGTAGATGCCTTGGATAAAAAGTGTCATGGTTTTTTAAGTTTAGAAATTGTGCAAGAGGGCCCACTAATAATGGTTCAAGTACGTCCACCTAGTGCCACCGAATTGCAAACCCTCCAGAAATTACGACAGCAAGAAACCGCTGTATTGCAAAAAAAGTGGCTCGATAAAACCCTACCTAGCTTTAATTTAGGCAGCACTAGTGATAAGATCTTTAGTAATAAAAATCTATTAGGCCATGTCACCCTTTTGTTTTTTTGGAGCAAAGCAGATTACCGTTCCATTGCGCAATTGCCCGCATTAAGCCGATTAGTAGCTAGCCAGAAAGGGAAACCCGTACAATTTTGGGCCCTTACTTTTGAAGATGTGGTACTTGTAAAAGACTTTTTAAAACAGCATCCATTTCCATTTACCCAATTACCCGGAAATTTTTCTTTCGTGATGGAAGATATGGGCATTATGCAAACCCCGGTATATATGCTTTTGGATAATAAGGCAAAAATTAAATTTATAAGCACCGATAATCAGGCAAACATTGATCTTGTTTTGCTGCCGGCTTTAGCTAAGTGGAACCACTAAAAATTTCTACTTTAGTAGTTCAATTTTAGCTACATGAACAAAACATACCTCATTAGTGGCGCCGGAAGTGGCATAGGCTTGGCTATGGCGCAAAAACTTGCCGCCGGTGGCGATACCTGTATTTTATTAGGTCGAAATTTAGAGAAACTTCAGCAGGCGGTAAGCCAGTTACCTGGCAATCATGCTG
This sequence comes from Sphingobacteriaceae bacterium, assembly GCA_947458775.1. Lineage (GTDB taxonomy): Bacteria > Bacteroidota > Bacteroidia > Sphingobacteriales > Sphingobacteriaceae > JAIPAN01. The sequence continues at coordinate 2,544 of CANGZX010000075.1, forward strand.
TATTCCAGGCAGATGTTCGCTCTGTTTCCGATTTACAAGCGGTAGCTAATTTGCTTGAGGGCCAAGTTTTACACGGCATTATTGCCAATGCCGGTGTGGGTGGCGAAAATTATTGGGGCCCTGAAGATCGGTGGTCGGAAATTGTAGACACCAATTTAACCGGCACCTATCAATTGGTGCAAAGCTTTTTGCCTAATTTATCTTTAGCGAAAAGCACTTATACGCATATTGTCATTACCTCTTCTGTATTGGCCCGTTTAGGTGTGGCCAATTATAGTGCCTATTGCGCTAGTAAAGCAGGCCTTTTGGGCTTAATGCGTTCTTGGGCGGTTCAGTTTGCTCCACAAAACATATTGGTAAATGCCATTTGCCCCGGTTGGGTAAACACGAATATGGCACAAGAAGGTTTGCAAGGCATTGCCGACGGATTGGGTATGAGCAAAGACGAGTTTTACAACATTGCCATGCAAAGTGTACCGCTTAGAAAGATGAGTGAGCCCGAAGAAATAGCCAATTTGGTCAGCTATTTAGTCAATCAAGAATCCATAACGGGTCAAAGTATTGATATCAACTGTGGGTCGGTAATGAACAGCTAATTTACCTTTACCGTTACACTGTTAGAAGCCTCACTTTCGTTTTTAATGCGATCTAATGTTGTTAGCACATAGGTGTAGCGCTTTCCTTTTTCTGCCGTTTCGTCTATAAAAGAACGCAATTCTGCATCAAAACTAATTTTAAGAATAGCACGTACACGGGCGGTGTTTATCGATTCTCCATCGTTAAAACGGTAAATCACAAAACCGCTGGCGGTATCGCCATCTTTTGCAGTGCTGGGTGTTTTCCAGGTTAAACTTACTCCGCTTTTGGTGGCTACGGCTTCGCTAAGTTGGGGTGCATTGGGTTTAATGGCATCTAACCAAGGCATAGTGGGTGGCAATGCCGGGTGTTTATATAAATCAGTTTGTAACGAATCGTTAAAGCCGGCCAAATTATCTCGTAAAGATTTAGAACTAAAAAATACAGCACCTTGAGCATGTTCATTTTCTCTCAAATACCGAATTTGTCGAGGGAGTTGGTTTTTATCACGCCAACCCGGTCTGTTTTCCATGGCTCTATAGGCTCCAATTCCTACATAAAAATGTTTGCCAAAGCTATTATTTGCCCACCAATCTACTAGTTTCTCGTAAGCGGCGGCGCTATAATTAAAGGGGAAATAAATCTGCGGATTGACATAATCTATCCACCCCATTTTCACCCATTTACGGGCATCGGCAAATAATTTTCCATAGCCATCTAGCCCATTCGTTTCAGAGCCTGCTGGGTCTTGAGATTTGTTTCGCCAAATACCAAAAGGGCTTATGCCAAACTTTACATAGGCTTTTGCATGATGAATGCTATCGGAAATACTATGAATAAGGGTATCTACATTTTGTCGTCTCCAATCGTTTATGGAGCTAAAACCTTGGCCGTATTGTTGAAATGTTTTCGCATCATTTAGCACCTGGTTGGCTTCCGGATAGGGATAAAAATAGTCGTCAAAATGCACCCCATCAATATCGTAATTGCGCACCACATCCATAATAATGGAAGTAATGTATTCGCGAACCTCCGGTAGGCCGGGGTTAAACAATTTTTTACCTCCGTAGGTAATAAACCATTGGGGCTTTTGCTTGCTTATGTGTAGTGGATGGGTGTGCGAATCTATTAAATCAAAAGTAGCCCGATAGGGGTTAAACCACGCATGCAATTCCATGCCCCGTTTATGAGCCTCCCTAATAGCAAAACTTAAGGGATCGTAATAGGGTTTTGGGGCTTTACCCTGTTGGCCGGTTAAAAACCGACTCCATTGTTCCATGCTCTGGCCATAAAACGCATCGGCTGCGGGGCGTATTTGTAACATGATGGCATTGATACCGCTTTTTTGATGCTGATCTAGGATGGCAATGAATTCTTTTTGTTGTTCTTCACTACTTAAACCCGCCTTCGATGGCCAATCGATGTTTACTACCGTGGCCACCCACACCCCCCTAAATTCTCTTTTAGGATGATCTACTACTTGTGCCCGAAGCTGTGAACATAAAAAAAATAAGGCAAAAACAAGTTTAAATAAGGTGGCTAGGCGCATGGTTTGTATCTGGTTGC
>CANGZX010000076.1 GCA_947458775.1 Sphingobacteriaceae bacterium
CCGTATTGCCAAATGTAGATGATATCAATATAGATGATATTGAGAATGTTTCGGTATTGCAAGGTGCTGCTGCCGCTGCACAGTTCGGTTCTCAAGGTGCCAATGGTGCCATTATTATTACGCTAAAAGATGGTAAAGAAGCTACTACTGGCTTGGGTGTAAACTTCAGTACCGGCATGCAATTCGAAAAGGCATATGTGCTGCCTAATTATCAGAACACCTACGCAGGTGGTGCCGCTGGCGATTTAATGCAATACACCTATAAAGCTGGCGATCCGGTGGAATGGCAAGCCCTAAGTGGTAAATACTACCACGATTATAGCGACGATGCCTCTTGGGGCCCACGCATGGTAGGCCAAGAATATATTCCGTGGTATGCCTGGTACGCAGGTTCACCCTATTCATATAAAACAGCCAAGCTAACGCCGCAACCAGATAATGCCAAAGATTTTTACAGTACAGGCATTACCCGTACCAATAACATCAGTTTAAGTACCGCCAGCGATGTAATGAAATTCAAGTTTACCTATGCCAATCAAGATATTGATGGCTTATTGTATGGTACTTCCTTAAAAAAGAATACCCTAAACCTCGTATCGAGCTACAAATTAAATGACCATTTTGAGCTAAGTGCCGATATAAATTACATCAACCAACGCCAAAATGGAGAAATTGATGATTTGTACTCCAATCAATCTTCTGGTTCATTCAATCAATGGTTTCACCGCGATTTGGATATGGGTATTATGAAGGAGTTACAAAATTTAACCACTCCCGACGGTGTGTATGCAAGTTGGAACCACGCCAACCCTGATTCTTTTGATGCGGCGAACCCACGAAATTTTTATGCCGGTAATTATTGGTATAATTTTTTCACCTATTTTAATTTGGTAGATGTACAAAGCCAACGCGATCGCTTGTATGGCAACCTATCTCTAACCTATAAAGTCAATCAGGACCTAAAATTCTCGGCTACTTACCGCAAACAGCAGGCTACCACGTTTGCCGAAAGTAAATACAGTTCTCGATTGGCATTAAGTGGTTTACAAACCAGTGGTAACTCACCAGAAGCAAAGGGATATTATGCAACCGGAACCTCATTTTCTAATCGTAGAAATATTGAATTCTTAGCTTCATATACTAAGAAAATAAAAGATTTCAGTATAGATGCAAACCTAGGTGCCGACTTTTTTAGTTGGACGAGCAAAAGCAACACAGCAAATACCAATAATGGCTTAAGTGTATCCGATTTATTTACCCTTTCTAACTCGGTAGATCAGCCAACCATTGGAAATGGCCGTGTAGAAGAAAAATACCGGGCAATTCTCGGCAAGGCTACGTTTGGTTATAAAAACCTTTTGTTTGCAGATGTAACCATACGTAACGATTGGTATTCAACATTACCTGTTGATCACAACTCAGTAGTATCTAAATCTGTGGGTGGATCTTTCGTATTCAGTGATTTGCTAAAAGAAAATACGCCATGGTTGAGTTATGGTAAACTTCGGGGTTCTTGGGGAGAAATTCCGAAAGCATTGGGAACCACCAACGATACCTTTGGTGCCTATCGCTATCCAGGTTCTGCGTATGGGGTTAGCCAGTTTAAATGGGGTAGTGAATTTTTGATGGGTGCTGCCGATATCTTGGTCGATCCCAATATTAAAGGTTCGGTGGTTACGCAAAGTGAATTTGGTATCGACCTCTCTTTTGTGGATGAACGTGTTGGTTTTTCCGCCACGTATTGGAAAGGAACAGAGAAAGACTTTCCCTATGCACTTTCACTTAATGGAGCCACTGGTTATACTTCCTTGTTGACCAATATTGGAGAGATTAGCAAAAAAGGGGTAGACGTACAACTGAGTTTTAAACCCATTGTTTCCGACAAACTTACTTGGGGAATTACCGGTACCTGGTCTAGATTAATTGAAAATGATGTAGTTACCCTCAGCGAAAAATATAATATTAAACAAACTCAAAACGTATCTAACATTTTTGGAACTACGACCGGAATGCCCTACATGGTACATAAAGAAGGCATGCGTTGGGGGCAGTTGTATGGGAATGGTATAAAACGGATTAATGGGCAACCCGTTCTGAATGCCAATGGTCAATTTGTGAACGACCCGAATGTATATTTCGGTTCGGTATTGCCTGATTATACCGGAGGTTTACAAAATTCCTTTACCTTTTTGAAGGATTTCTCCTTGAATGTGAACATCGATTTTCAATATGGCGGAAAATTTGTTTCACTCTCCAATATGTGGGGTTCATTTAGTGGCTTAACGGCACAAACAGCGGCTATGAACGATAAGGGCAACCCCATTCGTGATCCTGTGGCCGATGGTGGCGGTGTGCATGTATTTGGTGTAGATGCCAACGGTGCGCCTGTAAGTTACTATGTAGATGGGCAGGATTATTACCACCAGTTTTGGAATAATAAGACCTTCGATCCATTCATCTACGATCTTACTTTCGTAAAAATGAGAGAGGTGGCTTTGGGTTATAACATACCCGTAAAAAAACTTCGTTTAAATAAGTTTATTCAAACGGCAAGCCTTTCGCTAATTGCCCGAAACCCTTTACTCATTTACGCCACTACCAAAGATTTCGATCCATCTGAAATTTCATCGGTAAGTGGAGAAACAGGACAATTACCAGGTACAAGAGGCTTTGGTTTTAACCTCAAAATTGGATTTTAATTTATTAACACGTAGAAAATATAGTTATGAAAAAGAAAGTACTATTTATTATGTTCTCATTATTCCTAATTGGGATAAGTGCATGTAAAAAACTAGAAGATTTTGGTGATACCAATAACAATCCGGCAGGTATTTCTCAGCCGGTAATGGCAGCATTATTAAGTAATGTAGAATCGGGAATTGGCGGATATGCTGCTTCAACCAGAGCGGGGTTATATGGTCAATATTTCTCAGAAACGCAGTACACCGATGTGTCGTTGTACAGTACGCCGCAATTAGCCTTTGTGGGCGAATATGCGGGTTCCTTAACCGATTTGCAGATTATAATTGACAAGAATGAAAGTAATAATATGACCCAAGTTGCTAAAATATTGCAACAATACATTTTTTGGACCATTACCAATCGGTGGGGAGATGTACCCTATTCCGAGGCACTAAAAGCCTTAGAGAAGCCCAACCCCAAATATGATGCGCAAGAAGATATTTATAAAGGGTTGTTGACTACTTTAACTGCGGCAGTGGCGGCTTTTGATGCTACTTCTACCATTAAGGGCGACCTTATTTTTAAGGGCGATGTACCCTCTTGGAAAAGAGCGGCGAATTCCATGCGTATGCTCATGGCCATCCAATTGTCTAAGCGCTATCCGGCTGCAGGTGAAATTGCAGCTTTGCAATTCAATGCAGCATTAACCGACCCAGGTGGTTACATCGCAACCAATGCCCAAAATATGGTGTTAGATTTCCCTGGAGGTAATTATAAATCTAGTTGGTATAATTTGTATGACGGCCGTAAAGATTATGGAGAAAGTAAAACCATGACTGATTTAATGGCCTCTTTAGGAGACACCAGACAAAATAAGTTTGGTGGAGCCAACCAAGACCCTAGCGCTCCCGATGCGGAGCTAACCTCGAATGTTGGTGTACCTTATGGCGTTAAACGTGCAACTGCCGAAGCATTTACCTCTGCTAACACCAATTGGGCCCGTATACTGCGTGGCGATTTACGCAAAACCGATAGTGATGTGATGATTATTAGTGCAGCAGAAATAGCATTAGCCAGAGCAGAAGCCGCAGATTTGGGTTGGACTGCCGAAGATTTAACTACCGTATACAATGCGGGTATCACGCTATCTTTTGCCCAATGGGGCGAAACACAACCCCTAGGATATGAGACTCAAGGAGCCGTTGTACTGGCAGCAGCAGGTACGGCTGCTAATGTTGAAAAAATAGCTACTCAACGTTACATAGCAAGTTACCCGGATGGATTACAAGCTTGGAACATTTGGCGAAAAACAGGATTTCCTGTTTTAGTACCCGCTCCCGATGCTACGAGTACTCCTAAAGTTATACCACGTAGGTATACCTATGCAGCCGATGAATATAGTAGTAATCAAGCAAGTGTGGAAGCCGCAGTAGCACTTATTGTGGGTGGCGATAAACAAGATTCTAAAGTGTGGTGGGACAATTAATTGTTCCCAAACTAGTTTAATATGTATTTAAAAGACAAAATTATGAAACCTAAATTTTTATTTATTCTGTGTGGATTCCTAGTCTCATTGGGTATAATCTCGTGTATAAAAGACGATGTTATTCCTGCAGGTGATTCTGGAAAAACCTTTTTAAAGTTTAACGATGGACCAAAGAAGTCACTGTTTTACTTTCCATTTACCGATATAAAAGATGCGACAGTATTTAACATTCGGAGAGACCCTAACTCGGAGGCAGCATTAAATATGCCACAGTCAGTCACTGTTAAATTAGTACCTCAATTAATTACCGATTATAATACAGCCAAAGGAACCAATTATGAGCTGTTGCCAGCAAATTTTTATACCTATAATTTCGAACCG
>CANGZX010000077.1 GCA_947458775.1 Sphingobacteriaceae bacterium
GGCCCCTTCTTTGGTGTATTTGTGGCCTTCCCACACTTTAATATGTTCGTTGGTTTGGCGTAAAAAAAGCACCTCTCTGTATAGAGGAGTGGGGCAATCTGGAAATAGTATTAAAATGCTTTGCTCTTGATCAATACCACTTAAATAATATAAATCTGGGTTTTGCTTAAAAGCAAAATTCTGATCGCCACTGCGTAGCTGTTCATCATTCGCATTAAAAATTGCTATCGATTTAGGTTTTAAACGCTGGGCGAAATTTTTTCGATTGAGTACAAATAAACTAGCATCAGGGGCTGTGTATTTCATAATAATTTAATATTAACTATAATGATTTTTAGTGTAATAATTCTATCTTTACACCTTAATTCATACGATTATAAAGACATCGTATAAACGTAGGCTCGTTTACTTGAGCCAAACTTATCATAATTTTTGCAAAAAAAATTGTACAAAAAGAAATAGTTTAACCTTAAAAAAAGAATATGATTTTTTCTACATCTAAAAAAGTTCTTGCCTTTTCGATTATTTTTTTGTTGGGCTTTACTGCCGTTTCAAATGCGCAGCAAGACTCATCTTTCACAGCAAACTCAACCCCAAAAACATTTGGTGGTAGAACACAGTACAGAACCTGGTCAGTAGGTTTCAATGTGGGATCTACAGCACCTAGTACCCTAGCAGGAGGTGTAAAAGATTATGCAAATGGTGACTTAAATCTAGGCTACGGTCTTTCTATCCGCAAACAATTGGCGCACTCATTCGGATTAGAATTCGGTTTTGGCGCTGGTAAACTTTCGGGTAGTACAGGTATTGGAGGTAATTTAGCTTTCGAAACTAAATTGGCTTATACAACTAGCCTTAGTGGTGTAGTAAACGTAGCCAATATTGATTTCTTAAAAAGAGAAAACGCAGTAAATTTCCTAGTAAAAGCCGGATATGGTATAGCTGGATATTCATACAAAATTACCAATTCAGTAAACGTTGCTACCAATTACGAAGGTACTTATGGTGCTAGTGGTACTAAAAAATATGCTCAAGACAAATTTATTCCCTTTGGCGTGGGTGCTAAATTTAAAGTATCTAACCGTGTTAATTTCGATTTAGGATACACCATGAACTTTATCAATACAGATAACGTAGATGGAACTGTTGCTCCTGGAAACGATAGCTGGTCTTATGCATCTGCAGGTTTAGAATTTTCTTTAGGTGCAAAAAACAAACCAAACTTAGATTGGGTAAACCCATTGGCATTGATGTATGATGAATTAAAAGATCCTGCATTACGCAAAGAATTAGACGCATTAAAACAACGTGTAAGTACATTAGAAGCTGCCGATTTATTGAAAGATAGCGATGGCGACGGTGTTGCAGATAAATTAGATAAATGCCCGAACACCGAAGCTGGAATTAAAGTGGATGGTGCTGGTTGCCCATTAGATACCGATAACGACGGTGTGCCAGATTCTAAAGATAGCTGCCCTACCGAAAAAGGTACTGCAGAATTCAACGGTTGCCCAGGATCTCCCGTTTCTTCTGCAAATGCCATTCAGTTCGAGTTTAACTCATCTGTACTTAAAACTTCTTCTTATCCAGTATTAGATCAATTGTCTAATGACCTAAGAAGCAAAGTAATTTTAAAAGTAGAATTAGGTGGTCACGCTTCTGAAGAAGGAACCACTGACTATAACTTACAATTATCTAAAGATCGTGCAAACGCTGTTAAAACCTATTTAGTAAACTCTGGTGTTGCTGCAAGTAAAATCGTAACGAAAGGTTTTGGCGAAACTCGTCCGGTAGCTTCAAATACTACCGAAGAAGGTCGTCAGTTAAACAGACGTGTAGAAATTGTAAGATAATACAATACTATAGAAACCATAAAAAAAGAGTCCCGGTACACATCGGGACTCTTTTTTTGTTTATACCTTTGATACCATGTATTTCTTCAGAAAAAAAGATCCGAACAGACCAGATAGTTTCAATCTAAAAGTCATGCATGCGATTAACAGCATCGCAATGATATTGTTTTTAGGAGGAATTATTTATAAACTAATTCAGTGGGTTACACAAAGATGAGTAAACAAGTACTTTACACCAAGCAAGCGCCAGAACCTATTGGTCCATATAGCCAAGGCATTCAGAGCGGACCATTTATATTTTTATCGGGTCAAATTGCCATTAACCCTGCCACCAATGAATTGGTAGAAGGCGATATTGTGGTAGAAAGCACCCAGGTAATGGAGAATATTAAAAAACTACTCCAAGAAGCCAATTGCACGTTTGACAATGTGGTGAAAACCAGTATTTTTTTAAGTGATATGAGCTACTTTGCTCAAGTAAACGAGGTATACGGCAGTTATTTTAGCGACACTTTCCCGGCCAGAGAAACGGTAGCCGTACTTGGCTTACCTAAAAATGTAAACGTTGAAATATCGGTAATAGCCGCAAAATAGTGAAGGAAAACAGACTGAAGTATTTTATTGCAGCCATTACGGCCACCGCACTCTGGGGCTTTTTTTCTATCCCATTGCGCATGTTGAAGGATTACCCATCTGATGAGATACTGCACTACCGCATTTTAACTTCTTTAAGTATTACTTGGTTGGTAATTGCCCTATTCCGAAAACAAAAATTAAAAGAAGATATTGCTCGATTAAAGGGATTAGACCCAAAAAAACGCAAGCGCATTCTATTACTCACACTTTTAGCCGGAGTATTGGTTACCGCAAATTGGTTCGCCTTTATTTATGCTGTAAACCATGTTAGTTTAACATCTGCAGCCTTTGCCTATATGGTTTGCCCACTATTAACGGCTATGGGTGGTTTTATTCTCTTAAAAGAACACCTTACCCCTATTAAACTCATAGCCATTGGCATTGCCTTAATTAGCATTTTAATTTTAGCACAAGGTTCTTTACGAGATGTATGGTGGTCGGTATTAATTGCCAGTTTATATGCCGGTTACCTGCTTATACAACGTGTAGTAGTAGAAATAGATAAGTTTAATATGTTGGGGGTACAGCTCGTATTATCCACTCTAATTATGCTTCCATTCTTTTTTTACCACCATGCTAGCTTTCCATGGGATGGGCATTTTTGGAGTGTTATTGTAGTCATATCAGTGGTTTTTACCATTATTCCGCTCTTTTTAAGTTTGTATTCACTTATTGGCTTGCCTTCTTCTACCATGGGTATTCTCATCTATGCTAACCCGCTAGTTGCTTTTGCCGTTGCTATTTTCTATTTTCATGAGTCGATAAACCAGCAGCAAATACTGGCCTATGCATTACTATTGCTAGCCGTAATTGTATTTAACTGGGCACTCGTTGATAGCTTATTAGCCAGGTACAGAAAACAAGAACCTTAAACGGAAAACATGCATAAACTAAGTACTCCCATAGAGTACCTAAAAGGTGTAGGACCACAACGAGGCGAACTCCTTAAAAAAGAGTTGGGCATCTATACCTATGCCGATTTACTGCAACAGTATCCCTTCCGTTATATAGATCGTACCCGATTTTACAAAGTAAACCAACTAAACGCCGAACTGCCGCATGTACAGGTTTTGGCCCGGGTACTTAGCAAATCGGTAGTTGGCGAAAAAAGAACCAAGCGTTTAGTAGTAGAGTTTAAAGACGATACTGGAATCTTCGAAAGTGTGTGGTTTCAGTCTATAAAATGGTTTGAACGCAACATACAAATAGGCTCGGTATATATAGTTTTTGGCAAACCTACAGTATTTAATGGCCGCATATCCATATCGCACCCCGAAATTGAGTTGTACAACCCACAGGCCAAAAAGCAGGGTAATTTACACTTACAGCCCGTTTATTCATCTACCGAAAAATTAAAATTAGCCAATTTAGACACAAAGGGCTTGCAGCGCTTACAAGAAGTTGTGTTAGAAAGCTGTATCACTGAAGTAGAAGAAAATCTGCCAGGGTATCTCCTGAAAGAGCATCAACTTATTGGTCTAAAACAAGCCCTCATCAACATTCATTTTCCGGAAGATGCCCAGCAATTGGCCAATGCACAGAAACGAATCAAATTTGATGAACTCTTCTTCATCCAACTAAAAATTCTAAAAAATAAACTACTGCGAAGCCGAAAATTTAAAGGTGTGTTGTTTGAAGAAGTGGGTGAAAAATTTAACACCTTTTACAGCAGTAAATTGCCCTTTAAACTCACCGAAGCGCAAAAACGAGTACTCAAAGAAATTCGCCTCGATACCCAAAAAGGCGTTCAAATGAACCGTTTGTTGCAAGGAGATGTAGGGAGTGGAAAAACCATCGTGGCCCTCATGACCATGCTTTTGGCCATAGATAATGGGTACCAAACTTGCCTCATGGCTCCAACCGAAATCTTAGCCCGACAACATTTTAACTCTTTAAAAGAAGTGGTGGGTGATGGATTGGTAAACATTGAACTCCTCACCGGATCGGTAAAAGCTAAACAACGGAGAGCCATTCATGAAGGATTAGAAAATGGCGAAATAGACATATTGATTGGCACCCATGCCCTTATTGAAGAGGTA
>CANGZX010000078.1 GCA_947458775.1 Sphingobacteriaceae bacterium
AACACCGGCACGGTTAAAATAGAACCTCCAGCACCTACTAAACCCAATGAAAGACCAATACCTATGGCCGCTATATATCCTAAAATTTCCATCTAACTATATTTTTTACAAAATTGAGTTATTTACACGCAAGCGTTAGTGATCTAAGTTACTTATGCATTCATACCAACCCAGGTTAATGAGTTTCTATGTAAATGAACAAAACCTTTTTGCTCCATTTTTTTCAATAACCGAGATATTACCTCTCTAGAAGAACCCAAATCACTAGCTATTTCTTGGTGTGTTAGCTTTAAATCGGAGGTACCCAGTTTTTCACACTGATTGTTTAGATAAAAAAACAAGCGTTCATCCAATCCCTTAAAAATTACTTGATCTACTACTTCCAATACCTCTTCAAAACGGTTTCGGTAGGTTTCCAATACAAAATGGTACCACGATTTATACGAATGCATCAACTCATCTAATTGATCAATTGGCACCAATAAAACCTTAGTATTTTCCACGGCCTTGGCCATTACTTCACTTTTTTTCTGTCGGGTAGCACAAATAATAGAAAGCGCACACGCATTTCCGGGCTGTAAGTAATACATAAAAAACTCACCGCCATCTTCACTTTGTCTGTACAATTTAACCCTACCCTCCAAAATAAGCATGGTTGATTTAACATATTGCCCCGTTTGCATCATCGATTCGCCAGCTTTGAATTCGCGATAGGTGCAAATTTCTGCTAATTTCTCTTTTAAAGCAGGTTCAAATTGAGGAAAAGTGAGTTGAATTTGATGAGAGATACTATTCATTGCTCGATAAATATCCTAAAATTAGCCGTATAAAAAAAGCCACCCAGTTATGGGTGGCTTCGGTTGATAAATAAAAAACAAACAAACCTAAAAAGAAAATTGTGCAGCGCTTATGAAACCTGAATTGTGTTGCATCACTACGCTGTTGTTTGCAAGTGGTTTACCTTGCTGTAAAATTTGGTACAAATAGCCAAGTTCGAAATTGATTTTTTTAGAAGCACTATAACCAAGCAGTACCGAAAAACGGTTCTGATCGAAAATATTGGTACCCAATTGTTTGCCTGCACCTATAAACACTTCATTAGCTACCGCTGCAAAAACCTGGTTATTAGCTTTGGTTAAAAGCGGTTTTTGAGCTCTAAATTGGTAGCGAATTCTATTGAGGTACACCCACTGAGTGGGTTGGTTACTTGATAATTTTGCCAACCAACGTTGCTCCAACCTAAACCGGTGTTGAATAGACCAGGTAGCAATTGGCTGTTTAAAGGTTAGCTGCTCATAGATGCGATGTTCGGGAAAAGTGCCATCTGCGGCAATTGGATAATCGCCGTAGGCATATGTTTTCACAAAACCATAGCCAGCATGCACATTCACATCGGGATGCACTTTATAGGTTAGCCCCAAGCGAAGTAAGCGCTGCTGTGCTGAAGCGATATCGCCCACCTGGCGCCATTGCTGTTCAGCATACAAGGCCCACTTCGGATGAATGGCTACATTAGCTACCGTTTGGAGCCAATATATAGTATTATCATCTTGCGTACGACTTTGCTGAGCATGCAGCGTTTGGCTGCAAAGGAGCAAGAAAAAAAGTAGGAATTTTTTCATAATGAAATACATAGCCGCTCCTCAAACAGAGCGGCTATGACTATTCAAGGATTAATTTAAGCGAAGCGTTTGTTCGTAAAACTCTACTTGCCCCGTTTCTACATTGTACATGGCACCACAAATGCCTATTTCGCCTTTATCTATCATTTCTTTTAGAATAGGGCTTTTAGCCTGGATTTCGCCCACAGCTTCTTCCACATTAATTTTAGCCACATTTTCTACAAAAACAGCATTCGATGAATTTCTATTTAAAGTAGTTTGTGTTTCACAGCTAACAGCTGGTTGCAATTTGGCTAAAAGGGTGGTTAAATTACCAAGTTCTACATGGTCGCAAGCACCTTTTACGGCTCCGCATTTGGTATGACCCAATACCACAATAAATTTAGAGCCCGCTACTTTGCAGGCAAACTCCATACTGCCCAGAATATCTTCGTTTACAATATTTCCGGCAATACGTACACTAAAAATATCGCCCAAGCCTTGGTCAAAAACCAATTCGGCTGAGGTACGGCTATCAATACAGCTTAAAACCACCGCAAAAGGCCATTGCCCATCGCGGGTTTCGTTTACTTGCTGCAATAAATTGCGGTTAAATTTAAGATTGCTTACAAAGCGTTCGTTGCCCTCTTTTAAAATATTTATAGCCATTTCTGGCGTCATAGATGTTTGTGATTCTTTATTATGAGTTCTCATAGTAGTTTAATTTATTTTTTTAATTTTTTTGTTGATTTCACCGGCTCAGCCAAATTTACTGCTGGGTAAGCCGGGAGGTATTCTTTTATAGATTGTACATTATCGGTATTGGTTATACCATAGCGGTTTTTAAAGCCTACGGTTTTACAATCGATGTTTTTTTGTTTGGCTTGTACGCTGGTAAAATCGCGAATAAGCTCCAACACATCGTGGTCGATGTAATGTGCATCTTGCGCATCTATGACCACCCTGCTGTTTGCAGGCAAATGCTCTAGAGTTAGTTTAATGCTGGCTTTATTTAAAAAAGAAACTTCTTCAGCTAGGTGAATTAAAATCACATCGCCTTCGTGGTGATTCTCTTTATGGAAATAATAGGAATTTTTATAATTACCATATAAAAGCGCCAAAACACTTACTACTAAACCTATACCCACACCAGTTAATAAATCGGTGAAAACAATGAAGATAACCGTTACCATAAACGGCACCCATTGATATTTACCCAAACTAAACATTTGTTTAAATAGTGCAGGGTTACATAATTTATAACCTGTAACCAATAAAATACTGGCTAATGCTGCCAATGGAATTTTATTGAGTAGTACCGGAATTAAGCTTACACAGATTAGTAACAATAAACCATGAATAATGGTAGATAGCTTAGATTGCGCATTGGCATTTAAATTAGCCGAGCTACGAACAATTACACTGGTAATAGGCAACCCGCCAATCAAACCCGAGGTCATGTTGCCAATACCTTGTGCTACTAACTCTCTATTGGTAGAGGTTACCCGCTTTTGCGGATCTAGTTTATCTACCGCTTCTATACATAAAAGCGTTTCTATGGAGGCTACGGCTGCTAGCGTTAAGGCAACTAAATACACTTTCGGATTGGTAATTTGTGAGAAATCGGGGAAGGTGAAGAAGCCCCAAAAATCAGACAAAGAAGCGGCAACGGGTACATTTACTAAATGATCGCCACTAATAGCCAGACTGCTGCCGGTGCTTACAAACAATTGATTTAAACCCAAAGCCACTAAAACGGCAACTAGACCACCTGGAATAAGCTTTAACCGTTTTTTAACAAAAGGCTGTTCAAACAGTATCAGTATGCTCAAACACAAAAACGCTATTAAGCTTGCACCTAAGTCAATTTTACTGATGGCCATTAAAATTTCCGAAAAGGTATTCTGACCATCCGCTTGCAAAAAGGTTAAATCACCTTCTGCATCTTTATCGTAGCCAAAAGCATGAGGTATTTGCTTTAAAATAATGATGATACCAATAGCGGTTAATAGGCCTTTTATGACACTAGATGGGAAATAGTTAGCAATGGCCCCTGCTTTTAAAAAGCCTAAAAGCAATTGAAATAAGCCTGCTAAAACTACGGCCAATAAAAAGGTTTCGAAGGCACCCAATTGGGTAATAGATGCTAGTACCACAGCTGCTAAACCAGCAGCAGGGCCACTTACACTTAATTGAGAGTTACTGAGGGCTCCTACTAAAATTCCACCTACAATTCCAGAAATCATTCCAGAAAAAAACGGGGCACCAGAAGCCAAAGCAATACCTAAACATAAAGGTACGGCTACTAAAAATACGACGATACCTGCAGGCAAATCGCTCTTTAGTTGAGCAAAAGAAAATTTGTTCATAATAAAATTTAAATTTGGGGTTTAATCAATAATACGCCTTTTTGGCATACAAAAACAAGGTCGATTAAACCGATTTTGGGGGTAATTCGGGGAGCGTAGAATAACCAGGGTGGCTATCGGTATTGCAAGTTGGATGGCTGTGTGCATAGCGTATTTCAGCCATGAAAAAAGATTCCGATTGAACGTAAAATAAATTTGAATTTAGCTCTTTTTCTTTGGCATAATTCTCCTTTTCTGTAGCTTCTTTTTCGGAATTAGCCTGGCTATCGGCAACATATTCAAAAGACCTTTCTACTTTCATTGAAGCAAATAAGGGTTCTACCACACCTAAAGCAAAGATGAGTAAAAGAATATGAGCTGCTATGTAAACCAAAAGTTGTTTCACGTTGCAAACATAGAGTTAGAAAGCCGACAAGGCAAATCCCAATTGTAAAAAAAATGTCAATAAAAAAGGTCCCAAAATCGGGGCCATTGTGGAGAATATCTTCCCGATGCCTATCGGGAGAACCGAACACCTTGCAGAAAGTTTCAGGATAATTTGTTAAGCAACAGAGCTA
>CANGZX010000079.1 GCA_947458775.1 Sphingobacteriaceae bacterium
GGCGAATTTTGCTTATCGCATCCGAACCTAAAAATCCCTTCTTCGGGCACCATTTATTCTATAAACGAAGGCAACTATGTGCATTTTCCGGATGGAGTAAAAAAATATATTAAATATTGCCAAGTGGAGGATTTGGCCACAAAAAGACCCTACACGTCTCGGTATATAGGCTCCATGGTGGCCGATATACACCGCAGTATTATTAAAGGGGGAATTTTTATTTACCCTACCACATCGAGTGCTCCAACTGGTAAATTGCGTTTGGTGTATGAATGCAATCCGATGGCTTTTATAATTGAACAGGCAGGGGGAAAGGCAACGAATGGCTTTCAACGTATTTTAGAATTACCTGTTACGGATTTGCACCAACGTTCGGCTATTTTCATAGGCTCGGCCGATATGGTAAGCCAAGCAGAAAGCTTTATGCAGGCTTCAAAAGCTTAATTAAAGGAGGGTTTGGTTTTGCTGCTCTTGTTCAAATACCCAATCGGCAGGTAGATCTTTTTGTTTGCTAGCTACAACCGCTAATTCATCGCAACGTTCATTTTCTGGGTGCCCATTATGCCCTTTTACCCAAACAAATTTTACGGTGTGGTTTTTTAGAAGTGGAAGTAAGCGTAACCAAAGATCTTTATTTTTTTTGCCTGCAAAACTTTTTTTCACCCAGCCAAAAACCCACTTCTTTTCAATCGCATCAATCACATACTTAGAGTCGGAAAAAACCGTAACCGATTGATTTGGCTTTATAATGGCTTCTAAGCCAATAATTACTGCCAATAATTCCATTCGGTTATTGGTTGTTTTTCTGAAGCCAGCCGAAATTTCTTTGTAATGCGTGCCCGAACGCAAAATTGTTCCAAAGCCACCTGGCCCCGGGTTCCCACTAGAAGCACCGTCGGTAAAAAGTTCTATCATGATTACAATAAACAAACAATGATAAGAATTTGTTTTCGAACCCAATTGTTTCTTTAAAAAATTTGTAAAATGAGTCTAAATCCCTTATTTTTGGTCCTCCAATACACGGTGGTTGTAGCTCAGTTGGTTAGAGCATCGGTTTGTGGTACCGAGGGTCGTGGGTTCGAGCCCCATCATCCACCCAATTTTAAACTGCTTTCTAAATTTAGAAAGCAGTTTTTTTATGTCTTGTGTTGATCTCTGATAGTACACAATCGCGGTAAAATTTTATCAAAAACTTTTTGTGGATACGCTGGGTCAAATAAAATCTGTTCGAAAACTTCTCTAATGTCTGGGTAGGCATATATTTTTTCTATCCATTCGCATACATCTTCTTGATTAATAAAGATGTGATGTGCCTCAAATTTTGCTCCTACAAAGGTGTAAAGTGTTAAGCATGGAGGACTGTTTTCATGATCTACACGCAAAAACCAACGTTTCGCAGGGCTGGGATATGTTTGTTCCATAGATTTTTTGTGTTAAACGTTACACTAGGCGAATCTGCTTAACAAAATTTGCCCGAACAACGAAAATCCGACCAATGAACATATTTACTAGATGAATGGTAGAATTAAACCAATAGGTAGATTTCTTTTCAAAAACCTACTTATTGTACTATATACACCCATTTTTATATAAATTACTATTATTCAATAACTTATATGCTATATTTTTTTCGAAAATCTTGTTTAAACTTTCATTTAATTTCTATATTTGAGTTGCCCATTACTGGGCATGTTTTTCATAGGTAGATATAGGGTCGAATACGTGTATTCGGCCCTTTTTTTATGTTTAATGCGCTCTGTTTAGTATTTTTGCCACATGATTCAGAAGAAGAAGTTGGTTATATCAGTAGGAGGAGCCAGTGGCGCCATTTATGCCAAGGTATTATTTGATACGCTCGTACAACTAAAAGATCAGTGGGAGCGTGTAGGACTTATTTTTTCTGACAATGCGAAATTGGTTTGGCAAGAAGAATTAGGAGATACCTCGTACCTAGATTACGGTTTTACATTCTACGCAGCTAACGATTTTATGGCGCCCTTTGCTTCGGGGTCTGCCAAATACGATACCATGATTATTTGTCCTTGTTCTATGGGAACCTTGGGTAGAATTGCCAGTGGTGTATCTAACGATTTAACCACCCGAGCAGCCGATGTGATGTTGAAAGAACGTAGAAAATTGATTTTAGTAGCTCGAGATACCCCTTATAGCTTAATTCATATTAACAATATGAAAACTGTGACCGAGGCCGGAGGAATTATTTGCCCCGCTAGCCCTTCTTTCTACAGCAAGCCTCAAACCATGGAAGAATTGGCTTTAACAGTAATAAATAGGGTCATAGATTTAGCTGGATTTGAACATATTTCGTACCGTTGGGGCGAAGAAAATAATGGGTTATAATCGTATTTTTGCCAAGCATGAGCACTAAAAAAGTCGCATTTTACACCTTAGGCTGTAAGTTAAATTATTCCGAAACCTCTACCATTGGTCGCTCTTTTACAGAAGCAGGATTTGAGGTGGTTAATTTTACTGATGCTGCCGATGTATATGTGATTAACACCTGTTCGGTAACCGACCATGCCGATAAAAAGTGCCGCAAAGTGGTGAAAGAGGCCCTAAAATATTCGCCCAAAGCCTATGTAGCCATTGTAGGCTGTTATGCGCAATTAAAACCCCAAGAAATTTCTGAAATACCAGGTGTAGACGCTGTATTTGGTGCCGCCGAAAAGTTTAATTTGGTTGCGCATATAACTGATTTAACCAAGAACGAAAAAACGCAGATTTTTAATAGTCCTATTGAGGCTACCCAAGAATTTATCGGTTCTTATTCCTACGGAGATCGTACCCGCACCTTTTTAAAAGTACAAGACGGCTGCGATTATTCCTGCACGTTTTGCACCATTCCTTTAGCTCGTGGGGCTAGCCGCAGCAATACCATTGCCGAAGTGGTGGCACAGGCCAAAGAAATTGCCGCTTCGGGTGTAAAAGAAATAGTATTGACCGGGGTTAATTTGGGCGATTTTGGTATTCGTAATGGGGAACGTGAAGATCGATTTTTAGATCTAATCATCGCTTTAGATGAAGTAGATGGAATTGATCGTATTCGTATTTCCTCTATTGAGCCGAATCTACTAACCAATGAAATTATTGAATTTGTGGCTCAATCCAAACGATTTGTGCCGCATTTTCACATCCCTTTACAATCTGGCAACAATAAAATATTGGGGCTTATGCGCCGCCGCTACCGTCGCGAATTGTATACCGAACGGGTGGCTGCTATTAAGGCGTTAATGCCCAATTGTTGTATTGGGGTAGATGTAATTGTGGGTTTTCCGGGCGAAAATCGAGAAGATTTTTTAGATACCTATAACTTTTTAAACGACTTAGCTATTTCGTATTTGCACGTATTTACTTATTCGGAACGTGAAAATACACCAGCCATTGACTTACCAGATTCGGTTCCGGGTAGCCAACGGGCCGATCGAAATAAAATGCTCCACATACTTTCAGAGAAAAAACGCCGTGCTTTTTACGAAAGTCAATTAGAAAGTACCGCAGAAGTGCTTTTTGAGGCCGACCAAAAAGAAGGCTACATGCACGGTTTTACTAGAAATTACGTTAAAGTAAAAACGCCTTACGATCCATTGTGGGTAAATGAGCTTAAAACGGTTAGTCTTCAAGCTATTGCTGCCGATGGAGACGTGGAGATTTTGGAACTAAACGAACTCATTACACATTCATAAAATCGCTATATTTAGCCTATGTTTCCTACCATCACTTATTTAATTGAATACCTAACGGGTATTCATATCCCTTTGCCTATTCAAACATTTGGCTTTTTTGTAGCCCTAGCTTTTGCCGCAGGTTACTGGGCATTTAGCGAAGAGCTAAAACGAAAAGAAGCCTTAGGCCTTTTAAAAGCCATCACTCAAAAAGTAACTATTGGTAAACCCGCTGGCTTTTTAGAGCTTGCTTCTAATGCGTTTTTTGGTTTTTTAATTGGCTATAAATTAGGTTATGCAGTTTTTAACTATGCTGCTTTTACTGCCAATCCGCAAGAAGCCATATTGTCTAGTCAAGGTAGTTGGCTAGGAGGAATTGTGTTAGCGGCTTTACTTTGCTATTGGACCTATAAAGAAAAGAACGATCAGCTATTACCTAAACCTAAAGAAGTGAACGAAACGGTTCATCCCTACCAACAAATGAGTACTATCTTAGTTTGGGCGGCAGTTACCGGATTTTTAGGAGCTAAAATTTTTCATAATCTAGAGTATTTAGATGATTTTGCAAAAGATCCCATTGATGCGCTTCTATCATTTAGTGGCTTGACCTTTTATGGTGGTTTAATTTGTGGCGCTGCTGGCGTTTTATACATCACCAATAAAAACGGAATTAAGCCATTGCACATGCTCGATGTAGGCGGCCCGGGTTTGATGCTAGCGTATAGTATTGGCCGTATGGGTTGTCATCTCTCTGGTGATGGCGATTGGGGTATCCCCGACAGCATTGAGAAAGGGGCCGATGGCAACA
>CANGZX010000080.1 GCA_947458775.1 Sphingobacteriaceae bacterium
ACATCGCCGTCTACAATATCGCAAATAGCTTTGTAGTGGTTAATTACATTGGCGTGTCCAGAAATACCTTCTTTAGCCATTAAGCTAGGGTTGGTAGTTACGCCGTCTAAAATGCCTAGATCCTGTGCTTCTTTTATTTGAGCTAAATTGGCGGTATCGATGAAGAATTTCATAGAGAAAAAGTTTAAAAAAAAATGGGCAAGCACCTTTTATCGCACCGCTACAACCTTCTACCCTTGCTGTGTTCCCACCCTGGGGGAGTTCAAAGGGAGCTGGTCGTAAAAGACTTGCCCGCGACAAAAATGGGAAAAATTTAGGGATTTGACAACAGCGAATCTGCCTATTTTTTATGCCATTTAGCAAAAAAGTCCCAAAGCACAATGCCAGCCGATACCACCACGTTAAACGAGTGTTTGGTGCCAAATTGTGGAATTTCGAGGCAGCCATCTACTAGTTTCATCACTTCATCGTTTACTCCATTTACTTCGTTACCTAAAATGATGGCATATTTTGTATCTGCTGTTGGAGTAAAATCGGTGAGCAGGGTACTTTCGCTAGCTTGTTCTAAGGCTAAAACGGTGTAACCTGTTGCTTTTAACTCGAGTACGGCTGCTACTGTGCTTGGAAAATACGACCAGTCTACCGATTGGGTAGCACCAAGAGCCGTTTTTTCTATTTCTCGGTGGGGAGGCTGGGCTGTTATACCGCATAATACCATTGCTTCCACGGCAAAACCATCTGCCGTTCTAAAAATGGAACCCACATTGTGTAAGCTTCGTACTTCATCTAATACCAATACAATGGGTAGTTTTTGTTGATTTTTAAAATCTGCTACACTTACTCGGTTCAGCTCGTCAAGTTTTAATTTGGCCATGCACAAAAGTAGCTAGATTTAGCTAAACGCATAAAAATTGTTTAGAATAGGTTAAAGCCTAATTTTTCTTTAGTTTTAGTGCATTAACGCTATGAAATTAACCTCCACACTCGTATGTCAGCATCAAGGTGCTGATGTATTTACCTTTACCCTGCGTAATAGCCAGGGAATGACTGTAGTATTGAGTAATTATGGTGGTATTATACAATCTATTATCGTGCCTAATAAAGCGGGTAATGCGGTTGATGTGGTATTGGGTTTTGAACATATTCAGGAGTATTGGTCGGATGAATACGTAGAAAACTATCCGTATTTCGGAGCAATTATTGGCCGCTATGCGAATCGGATTTTTCAAGGAAAATTTACAATAGAAGGGAAAAGCTACCAAGTGAGTACCAATGCTGGAAAACATCAATTGCATGGCGGTAATATGGGTTTTGACAAGAAAGTGTGGGACGTACTTACCAGCAGTAATCAAGAAGTGGTTTTGCAATACCTGAGTAAAGATGGGGAAGAGGGTTTCCCCGGAAATGTATATGTTCAATTGAGTTTCAAATTAGCCGAAACAAATGAATTGTCCATCACTATGACTGCCCAAACCGACCAAGCCACGCCCATTAACTTAACGCATCATGGTTATTTTAATTTAGAAGGAACGGGGCATATTGGGGAGCATGAGTTACACATTATTGCTGACTCTTTTTTAGTACAAGATGCCGATTTTGTACCTACTGGTGAATTAAAGCCTGTCGAAGGGACTGCTCATGATTTTACGATGCCAAAAGGCATTGCAGCCGATTGGGATGCTACTATGGGTTATGATCAAACTTTTGTATTAAATTCAGTTAATCAAAAAGCAGCGGCCACGGTTTATGCTCCGCAAAGCGGAATTTGTATGGAACTCTTTACCAATCAACCTGCCATTCAGTTTTATACGGCGAAACATTTGGCTCCAATGAAAGGTAAAAATGGTCTAGAGTATGGCCCATTTACTGCCTTTTGTTTAGAAGACCAAGTACATCCGGATGCGGTAAATCATGCCCATTTTCCCAATACCCTTCTTCGTCCCGGCGAAACCTATACCCATGAAACTCGGTATGTATTTTCCGTACGGGCTTAATTTTTCAACACTACATCGGAAACAGCCCTAAATTCTTATTTTTATACCCATTCAATACCTCATACTTTGGCAAAAAATACTGGAAAAGAAACCCCTTTAATGCAACAATACAATACCATCAAGGCGAAATATCCTGGTGCGCTTTTGTTGTTTAGAGTGGGCGATTTCTACGAAACCTTTGGCCAGGATGCCATAAAAGCATCTCAAATTTTGGGTATTGTGCTTACCCGGAGAGCCAACGGAGCGGCATCTCACATAGAATTGGCCGGATTTCCGCACCATTCCTTAGAAACCTATTTACCTAAATTGGTTCGTGCCGGGCAAAGGGTAGCCATTTGCGATCAATTGGAAGATCCTAAAACCGTTAAAACCATTGTAAAACGTGGCGTAACCGAATTGGTAACGCCCGGTGTGGCTACCAATGATAACATCCTTCATCAGAAATCAAACAACTATTTGGCCTCGGTATATGCCGAGAAGAATCAGTACGGAGTTGCTTTTTTAGATATTTCTACCGGCGAATTTGTAGTAGCTCAAGGCAATGCCGACTATTTAGATAAATTGCTACAAAGCTTTAAGCCCAGCGAAATTATCTTCCCAAAACGCTTTATTAAGGACTTTATTGAAACCTTTGGTGATCGTTTTTATACCTATGGCCTCGAAGATTGGCCTTATACAGCAGATTATACCAATGAAATTTTGTTCAAACATTTTGAAGTAAACTCTTTAAAAGGTTTTGGGATTGAAAAAATGGGCCTAGCCAGCATGGCAGCAGGTGTAGCCTTACACTACCTCAACGAAACAGAACACCGCAATTTGCAGCATATTTCGGGAATGGCCCGAATAGAAGAAGAGCGCTACATGTGGCTCGATCGCTTTACCATTCGCAATTTAGAATTGGTAGGTTCGGCCAACGAAAATGCCATTACTTTGGTCGATATTTTAGACCATACGCTATCGCCCATGGGTGCTCGTATGCTTCGCCGTTGGATGATTATGCCGCTGAAAGACCGGAAGCCTATTGAAGACCGCTTGGCCATTGTAGACTATTTGGTGGCTCAGGAAGTATTGAGGGAACAGTTGGCTACCGAATTGAAACTTATTGGCGATGTAGAACGCTTAATTTCTAAAATTGGCTTATTGAAGGCCAATCCGAGAGAAGTGGTGCAACTAAAACGTGCTTTGGGTGCTATTAGCAAGTTAAAAGAATACTGTAGTCAAACAGAAAATACGGCTTTACAGGTATTAGCAGAGCAATTGAATCCCTGTATGCTCATTCAAGAGCGCTTAGAACGGGAGTTGCAAGCCGATCCTCCGGTATTGGTCATAAAAGGCGGTGTAATTGCCGAAGGCATTAACGAAGAGCTAGACCGCTTGCGCTAAATAGCTTTTGGCGGCAAGGGCTACCTTATGGAATTGCAAAAAAGAGAAGCCGAAGCTACGGGTATTCCATCGCTTAAAATTGCTTTTAATAACGTATTTGGCTATTATTTAGAAGTTACCCATACCCATAAAGATAAGGTGCCTGCCGATTGGTTGCGTAAACAAACCTTGGTTAACGCCGAGCGCTACATTACGCCCGAGTTGAAAGAATACGAGGAACAAATATTAGGGGCCGAAGAAAAAATACATGCACTAGAAAGTAAATTATTCGCCGAATTGGTATTTAGTTTAAGCGAATACATTAAACCCATTCAGTTAAATGCGCACTTGGTGGCGCAGCTAGATGTATTGCTCAATTTTGCCAACACCGCTATCAAAAATCAGTATGTAAAACCACAATTGGATGAGGGTTTTGTACTCGACATTAAGGGTGGCCGACATCCGGTAATTGAGCAAAATTTGCCTGCGGGTGAGGTATACATTACCAACGATGTTTACTTAGATAGCGAAACCCAGCAAATGATGATCATTACGGGCCCCAATATGGCCGGTAAATCGGCTTTACTACGCCAAACGGGTTTACTAGTATTGATGGCGCAAATGGGCAGTTTTGTGCCCGCAAAAGAAGCCCATATCGGGTTAGTAGATAAGATTTTTACTAGGGTAGGTGCTTCCGATAATTTATCTTCTGGCGAATCGACCTTTATGGTGGAAATGAACGAAACCGCCAGCATTCTGAACAATTTATCGGAACGCAGTTTAATTTTATTGGATGAAATTGGTCGTGGAACCAGCACTTACGATGGTATTTCCATCGCTTGGGCCATTGCCGAATTCTCGCACAATCATCCCACCGCACAAGCCAAAACGCTCTTTGCCACACATTACCACGAACTAAACGAATTAACCAATTCGTTTAATCGCATTAAAAACTTCAATGTTTCGGTAAAAGAAGTGGGCAACAAAGTTATTTTCTTGCGCAAATTGGTACCTGGTGGTAGTGAACACAGCTTTGGTATTCACGTGGCTAAAATGGCTGGTATGCCACCAAAATTAATTGCC
>CANGZX010000081.1 GCA_947458775.1 Sphingobacteriaceae bacterium
TAAACACCGTGCTATTCTACTTTTTTACGGATTAGCTTTGGTAGTTGTTATGGTTGCTATTATGCAAAGTGGTCGCCCCTTATTTGGCTCCGCTGCTTAACTAAATCCACCAATTCCCTCCAAAAAAGCCTCGTAAATTGGTATCTTTGCTCATCTAAATGGCAAAACAAAAATTTTACGACACCGCAATAAAACCGGAACGGGCTGTTTTGGTGGGAATTATTACACCCGGCCAAAGCGATGCGCAAACTCGGGAGTACCTGGAGGAACTCGAGTTTTTGGTAGCAACGGCTGGTGGCGAAACCATACATTCCTTCACTCAACGCATGCAACGGCCTGATCGGGCAACCTTTGTGGGTACAGGCAAGCTGGAAGAAATTAAGGACTATATTAAAGCCGAAGAAATAGACATCGTGGTGTTTGACGATGAGCTTTCACCTTCTCAATTGCGCAACATTGAAAACGAGTTGCAAATTAAAATCCTAGATCGCAGTAATCTCATTCTCGATATTTTTGCCAAAAGGGCCCAAACATCGCAAGCCAAAACGCAGGTAGAATTGGCCCAATTGCAATACATGTTACCCCGATTAACCCGACTTTGGACGCACTTGGAGCGCCAAAAAGGGGGTATTGGTATGCGTGGCCCTGGTGAAACCCAAATTGAAACCGATAGACGTATAATTCTCAATAAAATCTCCTTGCTTAAAGAGCGTTTGGACGAAATTGATAAGCAAAATGCCA
Organism: Sphingobacteriaceae bacterium; assembly: GCA_947458775.1. Lineage (GTDB taxonomy): Bacteria > Bacteroidota > Bacteroidia > Sphingobacteriales > Sphingobacteriaceae > JAIPAN01. Next base: position 742 of record CANGZX010000081.1, read on the forward strand.
CGCAGCGCAAAAACCGCCATCAGTTGGTTCGGGTGGCTTTGGTGGGTTATACCAATGTGGGCAAATCTACCATTATGAACATGCTCTCTAAATCGGAGGTGTTTGCAGAAAATAAATTATTTGCCACACTAGATACCACAGTGCGTAAAGTGGTGATTGATAATTTGCCTTTCTTGCTTTCAGACACAGTAGGGTTTATTCGGAAATTACCGCATCATTTGGTGGAGTGTTTTAAATCGACTTTAGATGAAGTTCGCGAAGCCGATATTTTAATTCATGTGGTTGATATTTCGCACCCCAATTTTGAGGATCACATGAATACGGTGAACGAAACGTTGAAAGAATTGGGCGCCATTGATAAAGAAATGATTACGGTGTTTAATAAAATAGATGCTTACCAAAATCTCGAAAAAGAAGACGATGAGCCCATTACTTTAGCCGATTTTGAGCATAGTTGGATGGCTAAAAACAGCAACCCGGCTTTATTTATTTCGGCCACCAAAAAAGAAAACCTTGAACAATTTAGATCGCTTTTGTACGATCGCATAAAAACCATTCATACACAGCGCTACCCGTTTGATAAGCTCTTGTATTAATTATAAATTAGCACTTCAAAAAGCCAGCATGGAAAGTAAACGTCAACAGAAATTTGCCGGAGTAATTCAGCAAGATTTAGCCGAAATATTTCAACGAGAGGGAATGAACTTTTTGCCCAATACGTTGGTAACCATTACCAAAGTGCGTGTAACGCCCGATTTGGCCATTGCTCGGGTTTTTTTAAGCTTTTTTAACAGTACCGATGCCGCTGCTTCTTTAAGTTCGGTGAAGGCCCATGCCAGCGAAATACGCTATAAATTAGGTGCCAAAATTAAAAACCAAGTGCGTGTTGTGCCGCAATTGGAATTTTTTGTAGACGATACCAACGACTACGTAGAAAAAATGGATCAGCTTTTTGATCAGATCAGCAAAGAGCCGCGTCAGGATGAAGATTAAGAATAGAAAAATCCGTCAGCCGGTTAATTTTTATACCCACTTTGTGCCGGCTTTATTGGCCTTGCCGGGAGCTTATATTTTATTTGCCCATTCAATTAGCGACATTCAGCAGTTTGCCGCTATCGTGTACGGCCTATGTACAGTAGTATTATTTGGCATTAGCGCCACCTACCACGGTTACCCCAGTACCGAAAAAGAGATTCGTTTTTGGCAAAAATTCGATCATTGCTGCATTTATCTCATGATAGCTGGTTCATATACCCCAACGGTATTGTTAGTATTTGATGGCGGGCTACGTTGGACTATTTTTTCAGTGGTATGGCTCATTGCCTTCGCTGGCTGTACCATTAAAATTTTTAACCGCCTACAAAACAAAGGCTTTTCCTTGGCCATTTATATTGGTATGGGTTTATTAATTGTGCCTCTATTAAATCAAATGCTATTAAAAGTGCCTTTAGAGGCTATTTTATGGCTTATGTTGGGTGGTGTATTTTACATCGCTGGAACCGTGTTTTACTACCAAGATAGAGCCTACCATAAATGGGTACACAGCCACGAAATTTGGCATGTATTTGTGGTAGCCGGAGCGGCCAGCCACTATGTGTACAATTACGTGTATCTGTTTCAGCCGGGCTTAGCGTAGCAACTCTTCAATATCGGCCGCACTAAGCGATTTTTCGAAATGATCTTCGGTGGTTATAAGTGCTTGGGCCACCTTCTTCTTACGATCTTGTAAGGCTAAAATTTTCTCTTCCACCGTATTTTTACTGATGAACTTATAAATAAACACGTTTTTCTGCTGCCCAATGCGGTGGGTGCGGTCAATGGCTTGTTGTTCAACAGCCGGGTTCCACCAAGGGTCTAGCATAAATACATAATCGGCTTCGGTAAGGTTTAAGCCTACGCCACCGGCTTTTAAAGAAATTAAAAACAGTTGAATATCTTTTTCTTGTTTAAAGGAGTCCACCACTTCGCTGCGGTTTCGGGTTTGTCCATCTAAATACGCATAGCGAATATGCTCTTTATCAAAATGTTTGCGGTAAATATCTAGCTGGCGTACAAACTGTGAAAACACCAGCACCTTGTGCCCATTGGCTAAAATATGATCGAGCGTATGAATCACGTTTTCGAACTTACCCGATTCGCCTTCATAATCGGGCTGTATTAACTTCGGATGATTGGCAATTTGCCGGAGTTTGGTTAAGCCTTGCAATACCTCTACTTGTTTTTTAGCTACTGTACCATCGGCAATGCTTTGCATCAATTCGTTCCTGTAGCTCGATTTTATTTCTTCGTATATACTGGCCTGCTCGGCACTCATTTCGCAATAAAATACATGCTCGGTTTTGGGTGGCAATTCGGTAGCCACTTGGTCTTTGGTGCGGCGTAATACAAAGGGTTTAATCAGTGCCTGCAATTTTAGCGCCTTTTCTTCATCCTTCTTTTTCTCAATGGGGTAAACAAACTCTTCTTGGAAATAATGTTGCGAACCCAATAAGCCCGGGTTTATAAACGACATCTGTGTCCACAAATCGTTTACCGAATTCTCAATTGGGGTTCCACTTAAAATCAATCGGTTTTTAGATTTAAATTGACGAATAGCTTTAAAGGATTTTGAAGCTGCATTTTTAATATTTTGGCTCTCATCTAAAATGATGTAGTGAAAATAAAATGCACTCAACAAATCGGCATCTACCCGGCTAATACCATAGGTACTCAGCACTACATCGTATTGGCCAAACCTACTGATATCTTTATTGCGGACTGCGCCGGTGTAAACCAAAATTTTAAGTTTAGGTGCAAATTTGGCGGCCTCCCGCTCCCAATTGTAAATGAGGGAGGTGGGCATAATGATTAAGGAAGTGGGGCGTTCTTCCGGATGTTCTTCTTTTACTTGTTGAAGCAAAGCCAGGGCCTGCACGGTTTTCCCTAAACCCATATCGTCGGCTAGGCAACCGCCAAAGCGGTATTTGCTTAAAAAATTAAACCAATGGTAGCCTGCTTCTTGGTAGGGGCGCAAGGTACCCTTAAAGCCTTTCGGCATGGCCACCGACTCAATGCCTTCGAAATGGGCCAACTTTTGCAATTTTCGGTCCATGCTAATGGCCGCCAATTCTGAGTTAGCAATTTCGTTTACCAAGCCCACATGGTGTTTTTTGAGTTTTAGCTCGTGTTTACCTTCGCTAAAGTGAAAGAGGTTACTGTATTGGCTAAACCACTTTTCGGGAATGATGGCAATTTCACCCCCGGGCAACGTAAACTCTTTTATACGTTTTAAAATATGATTTTTTAGTGCCATGAACGGGATTTCGTAGGGGCCAAACCACACGGTGGCTTCAATATCAAACCAATCGTTGCTCTCTTTTACCTCTAAATTAATCCGGCTGCTTCCCAGTACAAAGGTTTTATCGCCGCCACTTTGCTCTAATTCAAATCCTTGAAATACGAGCCAATCGTGGTGGGTATTAATCCACTCAATTGGGCTGGTGTTTTCTTCCTGGTTTGTGTTTACTTCTAGGTGCGCATACAAACCACCCACAGGTCGCAACCCTTGTTCCACTAGTGCATCAATTTTGGTTTTTTCCCAGGTAAGCGATCGCTTTACCCGATGAAAAATAGTTTCTTCGCCTTGTTGTTCCATGCGCACTGATACCCGTTTACCCGTATCGGCCTGAAACACGTA
>CANGZX010000082.1 GCA_947458775.1 Sphingobacteriaceae bacterium
ATGTTTTTCATAGGCCAAGGGGCGCATTTTCAACCAAACATCGCCATAAGGTTGATTTAAATAGCGTTGTTTGAACTCTTCACAAACCACATTTTTTTGCACTTCGAGGCTTTTATCAGAAAAAGCCAGGCTCAACATGCGGTCGCTCTCTAACCAACAGGCCGTTTCTAAATTTACAGCCGGCAGTGTAATGTAAAAATTGGTAATATCGTTGCTGGTAAAGGCATTGTTTTCGCCCCCTACTCGTTGTAGCGGCTCATCGTAAGACGGAATATTTACAGATCCGCCAAACATTAAATGCTCAAATAAATGCGCAAAACCAGTTTGATTGGGGTTTTCATCTCGGGCACCAACATCGTATAAAACATTAAGCACCGCCATGGAGGTGGTAAAATCTTCGTGCACCAACACCTGCAATCCGTTGGCTAAAGTAAATCGTTCAAAAGAAACCATAGGCTAAAATAGAGCATAAATATAGGCAATTTAGGGGCTTTTAGAGAAGATTTGAGCCAACAATCATCAAGGCTTGGTCATAAATAAAGGCAAAGTATAGGAGCTAAAAAAATCAACTGTATCTTTGTAACTATATGAACGTAGCAAATTTATTGAGCCGGGCTTTACAATTCGAATTCTTAAGCCAAGAAGAAGGGGTATTTTTATTCAAAGAAGCGCCAACCGCCGATTTGATGTATACCGCCAACGAATTGCGTAAAAAACAAGTTCCGCACAATAAGGTTACTTGGATTATAGACCGCAATGTAAATACCACCAATGTGTGCATTGCCAATTGCAAATTCTGCAATTTCTTCCGCCGACCGGGCCACGAAGAAAGCTATATTACCGACATTGAAACCTATAAAATTAAAATTGAAGAAACCTTTAGATATGGTGGTGAACAATTATTATTACAAGGTGGCCACCACCCCGATTTAGGCTTGGCTTTTTATGTCGATTTATTTAAAGAACTTAAAAACTTATATCCCAATTTAAAACTGCACGCTTTAGGCCCACCCGAAATTGCACACATTGCCAAACGCGAAGGCTTAAGCCACACCGAGGTGTTAAAGGCTTTAATGGAGGCAGGCTTAGACAGTTTACCCGGGGCTGGTGCTGAAATTCTGAATGATCGGGTTCGCCGATTAATTTCTAAAGGCAAATGTGGTGGGCAAGAATGGTTAGATGTGATGAGAGCGGCTCATCAATTAAACTTAACAACATCGGCTACGATGATGTTTGGTCATATAGAAACCCTAGAAGAGCGTTTTGAGCATTTGGTGTGGTTACGCCAAGTACAAGCTGAAAAACCGGCCGATGCAAAAGGATTTTTGGCCTTTATACCCTGGCCTTTTCAGGATGATGGTACGCTGCTTAAAAAAGTCCGTGGCATAACCAACCAGGTTAGTGGCGACGAATATGTTCGGATGTTGGCCTTAAGCCGCATTATGTTGCCCAATGTGAAAAACATTCAAGCATCGTGGCTAACTGTGGGTAAACAAGTAGGTCAAATGTGTTTGCATGCCGGTGCCAACGATTTTGGTTCTATTATGATTGAAGAGAACGTGGTTTCGGTAGCAGGCGCTCCTCACAGGTTTACCGCCAATGGCATTCAAGAAGCTATTAAAGAAGCTGGCTTTGAGCCCCAACTACGCAACCAACAATACGATTTTATCGCCTTGCCCCAGCAAATTGAAGAACAAATAATCAACTATTAAATATGTTGGATACGCTAGCCTTACATATAGAAGCCCTCATTTTTGCATCTGAGCAAAGCATCGGGAAAAGCGATATAAAAGCCATCTGCGAAGCAGCCTTTGAAAGACCTATTGAGGAAAAAGAAATCATTGCAGGCATTGCTGCCATTAAAGAAAAATACGACAGTCCGAACTTGGCTATTGAATTGGTAGAAGTTGCCAATGGGTATTTATTTCTCACCAAAAAAGATTTCCATAGCAGCATTAACCAACTGCACTTGCACCGAGCGAAGAAAAAATTAAGCCAAGCAGCCATAGAAACGCTTGCCATTATTGCCTATCGCCAACCTATTACCAAGCTAGAAATTGAGCAAATCAGAGGTGTGAACTGCGACTATACGGTTCAAAAATTACTGGAAAAAGAACTGATAAGTTTAGCAGGAAAAGCCGATACGGTGGGCAAGCCTATTTTGTATCAAACCAGCGACTTGTTTATGGACTATTTTGGCCTAAAAAACATAGCTGATTTACCTCAATTGAAAGATTTTATTACCGAGACCAACGAAATTGGCGAACAGCAAGATTAATTTTTTGAGAATTTTTCTTTTCTAGCTATTTGAATCTAAATTCTTACTAATTTTAAGTCATAAAAATGATTCTCATTTCTGATGAAAACGCCAAACAAGAAAAGTGCTGAAAAAGGTACTGATGCTAAGAAAAATTCAGCAAGTAAGAAAACTACGCCGAAGCCTCCGTTAGGATTTGCTGCCGGCGAAGAAGATGAGGATTTCGATTTATCGCTCAACGATGACTTAGACCTAGACAATCTAGATACGCTGGAAGATGACGATGACGATTTCTAGAACGTTAAAATAATACATATACAAAGCATTCGAAGCTCAATCGAATGCTTTTTTGCATACAGCCACCTATGACTATAACCGAAGTTAGCAACCCAAAAGAGCAACAAGCTTTTCTAGACCTTGTTCGAAAAATTTATGCCGATGATTCAAACTTCATTTGTCCTTTAGACAAAGATGTAGAAGCAACTTTTCATCCAGAAACAAACAGTTTTTTTCAGCATGGTTCTTGTACTCGATGGATTTTAAGCAACGAAAAGGGAGAGCATATCGGTCGAATTGCAGCCTTTATTAACGATAAAAAGGCCTATCAGCATGAAGTACCCACTGGTGGCATTGGTTATTTTGAGTGTATAGATGACCAAAAAGCAGCCGATTTATTGTTTGATACCGCAAAAGAATGGTTGAGCACTAAAGGCATGAAAGCCATGGATGGTCCCATAAATTTCGGCGAAAACGATACGTTCTGGGGTTTATTGGTAGAGGGCTTTACTCCGCCTTCCTATGGCATGAACTACCACAAACCCTACTACCATGCGCTTTTCAAAAACTACGGTTTTGAGAAAGAATACGAACAAATTACCAACCATTTAGACTTACGCCTCCCCTTCCCTGAGCGTTTTACAAAAATTGCCGAATGGGTTGCAGGCAAAGAAGGCTATCGCTTTGAGCACCTAAAAGTGAGCGAATTCGATCGTTATGCCGATGATTTTATGGAGATATACAACGATGCTTGGCAAGGATTCGAAAACTTTGTTCCCCTAAACAAGGATATTGTGATGGATAGCTTTCGCAAAATGAAACTCATTATGGATGAAAAACTGATTTGGTTTGCCTATGTAAACAACGAACCGGTATCATTTGTAGTTATTTTACCCGATGCGAAGCAGTTAATAAAATCATTTAACGGCAAATTGGGCCTTTGGCAAAAAATTCAGTTTGTATACAATAAATGGAAAGGTGTTAGACGCATGCGGGCCGTAGTTATGGGCACAAAAATAGCCTTTCAGAAACATGGTTTAGAATCGGCATTATTCATTAAATTGAAACATTACGTCATACCAAAAAACCAATACGATGAATTGGAACTTTCGTGGGTGGGCGATTTTAACGATAAAATGATTGCCATACACCAAGCAACGGGCGCCACTTTTGGCAAAAGGCACTTAACCATGCGAAAGATCTTTTAACAAAAAAGGCCTCTGGATTCTCCAGAGGCCTTTTTATTTTTTCAAAACGGACTAAACGCTTACTTTCGCTCGGCGTAATTCTTCGTATAAATCAATTACTTTCTTTTGCAATTCAATTACATCGGTTTCACGATCTTGCAATTTTTTAGTCAAAACTTCTACTTCGTTGTTGTATTTCTCTTGTTCTTCGCTATCGGTAAAGGTTAACAATTGAACAACCGTTAATCCAAAAAGTGCGGAAACTTGTTCTAAACGTGATAAATTAACATCGGTAATACCCGTTTCAATTTTAGAAAATGCGGGTATAGAAATATCCAATTGTTTGGCTACATCCTCTTGGCTCCAAGAACGCTGATGTCTTAATAAGCGAATTTTTTTTCCTAATGTGTTCATATTGGTATGTTTTGGCTGGTGTGTGTATTTCGTTATAGTTTATTTCTTTAAGATCTTATTTTTCAATTCCTCCAAATTCAATCCCCCAAAATTGCCCGAACTCATGAGCAAAAGATTTGTATTCGTAAAAGAATTTCTATTCAAATATGCTTCGAATATTTCAAAACTATCGAAAAATTTTAACTTTTCGTTATTAAATGACTTTTTAACGATAGTTTCATCAAAAGGAGTCATTTGTTTTTGCTTAAAAGTTTGTTGATCTATAATTA
>CANGZX010000083.1 GCA_947458775.1 Sphingobacteriaceae bacterium
GCAAACATCCAGCTTCGAATCCTTTACCAAGTCTAGGCTTTGCTCCAAATCTTCATGCATACAGCCCCTATTAATTTGCGTCAAGGTACCGTTATAAATAGATTCCATGCCCATTTCCAAATCCACATCAAAGCGATCGGTATAACTTTCTAAAAGCGCCACTTTTTCGGCATCTATACAATCGGGGCGTGTGCCTACCGAGAGGCCTACAATATTTTCGGTATTGATGCTCAAACCCTCATCGTACATACTCTTCAGGTAATGTGTTGGCGCATAGGTATTGGTATTGGGCTGAAAATAAATAATAAATTTTTCCGCTTGATAATTTTTTATAGCTCGTTCCATGCCTTGCTCAATTTGCTCCCGAATAGTTGGTAAACTTCTAGAAAGTTCGGGTGTAAAGGAATCTACATTGCAATAGGTACAGCCACCAAAACCTTTACTCCCATCACGGTTGGGGCAGGTAAAACCACCATCGGCAATAATTTTAAATACACGTTGGCCCTGGTATTTATCTTTTAAATAACCACCATAATGGGTATATGGTTTAAAGCCGTAATCGAGTGGGGTTCCCAAAGAATTGTATCTATGATTTTTGACAAAGATACATAAACAGCGACTAGCTTTTTAGTACATTTGTGTACCAATTATATCCTATGGAAAGCATTACTGCTTATCAACCAATACACAAAATACGTTTCGTTACGGCTGCTTCTTTATTCGACGGCCACGACGCTACGATTAATATTATTCGCCGCATATTGCAATCTTCGGGAGCCGAAGTAATTCACTTGGGTCACAACCGTTCGGTAGATGAAGTAGTGAATTGTGCCATCCAAGAAGATGTGCAGGGTATTGCCATAACCTCTTACCAAGGGGGTCACCTCGAGTACTTCAAATACATGCACGATTTATTGAAGGAAAAAGGGGCCAGCCACATCAAAATTTTTGGTGGCGGAGGTGGCGTAATCTTACCACACGAAATTGCCGAGCTAAAAGCTTACGGCATTGCCAATATTTATTCGCCAGACGATGGCCGGAAAATGGGTTTGCAAGGTATGATTAACGACATGCTGCAACAATGCGATTTTGCTACCCGTACCAAAGCTGCAGATGAGGTAAAAGGCATTCAAACAAAATATATACCAGCTATTGCAGCTGCCATAACCTTAGCCGAAAATGTACCCGCCGAAGCCGAAAGTCTGCTCAAAGAGTTAAAAAAACTAATCGGAACCAAAAAAATTCCTGTATTGGGCATAACCGGAACAGGCGGTGCCGGAAAATCATCTTTAGTAGATGAATTGGTTCGACGTTTCTTGATAGAAACAGATAAAACCATGGCCATTATTTCCGTCGATCCATCGAAACGGAAAACAGGTGGGGCCTTGCTTGGCGACCGCATTCGGATGAATGCCATCAATAATTCCCGCATTTACATGCGCTCTTTGGCTACCCGCCAAGCGAATTTGGCATTATCTAAATACGTACAAGAATCTATTGAGATTTGTAAAGCGGCAGGCTACGATTTAATTATTGTAGAAACCTCGGGCATTGGCCAATCGGATACCGAAATTACCGAACACTGCGATGTTTCGCTCTACGTAATGACCCCAGAGTTTGGTGCTGCTACCCAATTAGAAAAAATTGACATGCTCGATTTTGCCGACCTAGTAGCAATAAACAAATTTGATAAACGAGGCGCTCTAGATGCCCTTCGCGATGTGCGCAAGCAATACAAGCGCAACCATAACCTATTCGAGGCGGCCGACGAAAGCCTGCCTATTTTTGGCACCATGGCGTCGCAGTTTAACGACCCTGGAATGAACGCTTTGTTTGCAGCCTTGATGGCTAGTATTCAAAGCAAAACGGGTATCGATTTAGAGCCAAATTTTGCGCTGAGCCAACATAGTGGCGATAAAAGTTACATCATTCCACCGGAACGCACCCGCTATTTGGCAGAAATTGCCGAAGCAAATGCAGACTATAAAACTTGGGTAGCCAAACAATGTGAATTGGCGCAACGCCTCTTTCAACTAAAAGGCACCATCGATCTTTTGGGCGATAGCCATAAAGAAACACGCTCCGATTTAGAAAAAATATATACCCAAACTGAAGAAAAATTAGACGTAGAATGCAAGCGTCTATTACGTGAATGGCCAGATACGGTAAAAAGATACCGTGAAGACGAATTTGTATTTAAGGTACGTAACAAAGAAATTCGTCAATCTTTATATACTACGTCGCTTTCGCAATTACGCATTCCTAAGGTATCTTTACCAAAATACGGGGCCTGGGGCGACATTTTACGTTGGTTGCTTACCGAAAATGTCCCTGGAGAATTCCCGTTTGCAGCTGGCGTATTTCCCCTAAAACGAGATAGCGAAGACCCTACCCGCATGTTTGCCGGCGAAGGTGGACCCGAGCGCACCAATAAACGTTTCCATTACGTATCGCTGGGTCAACCGGCTATTCGATTATCTACGGCCTTCGATTCGGTAACGCTTTACGGAGAAGATCCGCACATCCGTCCGGATATTTATGGAAAAATAGGTAACGCCGGCGTAAGCATTGCCACGCTAGACGATGCCAAAAAATTATATTCTGGTTTCGATTAATGCCATGCGGCCACTTCGGTTTCCATGACCATTAACGGACCAGCACCTATGATGTTGGGCTTTTTTATGAACGTAGCCATTGATCAACAATGTGAAAAATACATTAAAGCCAATGGTTTAGAAAAAGAGGTTGAACAAAAAATTGAAGCCATTTATAAGCAGAAAGGCTTAAAAAGACCTTCCTATAGCGGTAAACTTCCCGAAGGGAATAATGGACTTGGCTTAATGCTTTTGGGTGTAAGCGGCGATGAGGTTTTGCCAAAAGCCATGTACGAGAAAATTAAAGCAGAAGCCATAGCTACCGTTCGCGGAACGGTACAAGCCGATATTTTAAAAGAAGACCAGGCGCAAAATACCTGCATTTTCTCTACCGAATTTGCTTTACGCATGATGGGTGATATTCAACAGTATTTCATCCACAATCAAATTCAGAATTTTTATTCGGTATCTATTTCGGGGTACCACATTGCAGAAGCCGGGGCTAACCCCATTTCGCAATTGGCATTTACCCTAAGCAACGGCTTTACTTTTGTAGAGTATTATTTAAGCCGAGGGATGAAAATTGACGATTTTGCCCCCAATTTATCCTTCTTTTTCTCCAACGGAATCGATCCAGAGTATGCGGTTATTGGCCGTGTAGCCCGACGTATTTGGGCAAAAGCCATTAAATACAAATACAAAGGTGCCGAGCGTTCACAAAAACTGAAATACCATATTCAAACCTCTGGGCGATCGCTGCATGCGCAAGAAATAGATTTTAACGACATACGCACCACCCTGCAAGCTTTGTATGCCATTTACGATAATTGCAATTCTTTGCATACCAATGCCTACGATGAAGCCATTACCACACCTACCGAAGAATCGGTGCGTAGAGCCATGGCCATTCAGTTAATTATTAACCGAGAATTGGGCTTAGCCAAAAATGAAAACCCGCTGCAAGGTGCTTTTATTATTGAAGAATTAACCGATTTAGTTGAAGAAGCTGTACTGGAGGAATTTAAACGCATTAATGAACGTGGCGGCGTATTGGGCGCCATGGAAACCATGTATCAACGAGGTAAAATACAAGAAGAAAGCTTGTATTACGAAACGCTAAAACACAATGGCGAATTTCCAATTGTGGGCGTAAATATGTTTTTAAATAAGAATGGATCGCCAACAATTTTACCGGGTGAAGTTATTCGGGCTACAGAAGACGAAAAGCAATTTCAAATTGCTACGCTAAGTGCTTTCCAAGAACGAAATAAAGGAGTGGCCGATGCGGCCTTGCTAGCGCTTCAACAAAAAGCCTTAGCCGGTGAGAATATTTTCGAGAGCTTGATGGAAGTGTGTAAAATTTGTTCCATTGGTCAAATATCCAATGCATTGTATAGCGTGGGTGGCCAATACCGACGAAATATGTAAGCAACAAAAAAGCCCCGAAATTCGGGGCTTTTTTGTTAAGCGTGTATCCAGCTAAATTTATAATCTAAGCCGGGATTTTTCATCCGTTCGGCTACTCTCATTAAGCGGTCGGGTAGTGCCATTACGTAATCTCTGGCTTTTTCTCCTGCTTCGTTTAAATCACGCATGCTTTCAATTTGCCATTCTACCAGCAGCTCTTTCATAATATCTACATAATCCGTAGCGGTATACACTCCGGTACGTTGTGCCGCATCGGTAAAGTGACCAAAGGTTTGACCTACTTTTAAACCAATTTCACGTAATAAATGCGCCGGCATCACAATTTTTTTCTTCATCATATCCTCAAAAGCCAGCATCACTTGGTTCGCATCCACTTCAAA
>CANGZX010000084.1 GCA_947458775.1 Sphingobacteriaceae bacterium
TAATAGGCTTGTTGGCTAAGGGTATTCTCGGGATGTTTGTATACAAATTCGAGGAATAGATTTTCAGCATCAACTTTTCCTAATTCTATGGCACAAAGTGCTTGGTAATAGGTGGCATTCTCTTGTAAAAGGCTTAATTCTCCCTCTTTGCCGTTTTTTTGTATCTGGCTAAATTGCTGGGCCGCTGCAACATATTTGCGTTTTTTAAGTAATTCTAAACCGTGTTTATAGGTGCTATTTACCTCATCTTGTGCGTAGGTAGAAAGGCTAATACTGCTAATGAGTAGGCTAGTAACTATTTTTTTGAAACTAAACATCGGTCGAATACATATAGGTGTCTATTTAAAATTAGACAAATAAGTGGGTTTGATTTAAAATAGAAATTAACATGTGTTGATAAGCACAAATTAACAAAAACCGAGGCCCAAAATGGGCGGGTGTTGAAAAAAAGAATTACTCTTTAGAATTGGCCAATAAGTACAGCACAGCCATGCGTACAGCTACTCCATTTTCTACCTGATCTAGAATGATGGATTGTTTGCTGTCGGCCACATCGCTGGTAATTTCTACGCCTCGGTTTATAGGGCCGGGGTGCATAATGGTTATTTCTTTATCCAGCGAATCGAGAATTTGCTTGTTCAGCCCGTACATCATGCTGTATTCTCTAAGCGATGGGAAATACTTGATGTCTTGGCGTTCCAATTGTATGCGGAGCATATTGGCTACATCACACCAATTGAGGGCTTTTAGCAGGTTGTGTTCAATTTTTACGCCCGGACTGCCCATGTATTTGGGTATGAGGGTGGTTGGGCCGCATACCATGACTTCGGCGCCCAATTTTTGCAGGCATAAAATATTAGATAGGGCAACTCTTGAGTGCAAGATGTCGCCAATAATGGCTACTTTTTTGCCTCGTACATCGCCGTATTTTTCTCGTATAGAAAAGGCGTCGAGTAAAGCTTGGGTAGGATGTTCGTGGGCGCCATCGCCGGCATTTACAATTTGTGCGTTTACATGTTTGCTTAAAAATACACCGGCCCCTGCATGTGGGTGGCGCATTACCACCATATCCACTTTCATGGCTAAAATATTGTTTACGGTATCTATAAGGGTTTCTCCTTTACTTACCGATGAAGAACTAGCTGCAAAACTAATGGTATCGGCCGATAGGCGTTTTTCGGCTAATTCAAACGACAGTTTGGTGCGGGTTGAATTTTCGAAAAAGATATTGGCAATGGTAATGTCTCGGAGTGAGGGTACTTTTTTGATGGGACGTTGCAATACGTCTTTAAAATTATCGGCAGTTTCTAAAATCAGTTGAATATCCTCGGTGCTTAGGTCTTTTATGCCTAGAAGGTGTTTGGTACTGAGTTTCGATGGGTTTTCTGCCATTGTTATTTATCTAATAATAAGGTTACACGATCTTGCTGGTCGGTTTCTTTCCAGCTTACAACCACTTTTTGTGAGTCTACAGAATCAACCTCTATGCCTATATAATTCGGTTCAATGGGTAATTGCCGTGAAAACCTGCGATCTACCAATACTACTAATTCTACTTTACGAGGTCTGCCAAATGCCAAAAGAGCATCTAAAGCGGCTCTAATGGTTCTTCCGGTCCATAAAACATCGTCAACTAAAATCACATTTTTATCTTCTATAATAAAATCAATAGCCGTTGCGCTGGCTGCCGGAAGATCTTTGTTGGTTCTAAAATCGTCTCTAAAAAAGGTAATATCGAGGTTGCCTGCATGTAATTCGCTTTGGGGTTGCAAGTGTTTCAACTCCTGATGAATACGATCGGCTAAATAAATTCCTCTGGGCTGAATGCCAATAAGTACGGTGTCGGAAAAGTTATTGTGGTTTTCAATTAATTGATGACAAAGCCGTTGAATGGTTATTTGGAATTTTTGACCGTCTAGCAACGTTAAGGTTTCCATCAATGTTTAGATTTTAGCAAAGGTACGCTATTGCGCCCAAAATGTAAAACACATTTTTATTGGCGTTTAGGCATAAAAAAAGCCCCCGAATTTCGGGGGCTTTTTGTGAGTGAAAAAGATTACTCAGCGTCGTCGGCTTTTGGTGCTTCCTCTTTTGCTTTTTTAGCTTTCGCTGCAGTTTTTGTTTCTGCACCTTCCATGCTAGCTTTCAATTGAGCAAGTACACCTAAATCGCCTAAAGTAGATTTCTCAACAGAGTCTTTTACTTTTTTAACGGCAGTTTGGGCGGCTTTCGCATCTTTCTTTTTCTGGGTATTTTCTTCTTTACGCTCTTCAGCTTTTACCTCTTCCCAAATGCGGGCATGAGAAACTACAATGCGTTTAGAATCTTTGTTAAATTCGATGATTTTGAAATCAGCAGTTTCTTCTGCTTTAACCACAGTGCCATCTTCTTTTGCCATGTGTTTGCTTGGGCAGAAACCTTCTACACCATATGGCAAGGCAATTACAGCACCTTTATCGGTTACTTTCAATACCGTACCTTGGTGAACAGAATCCAAGTTAAATACGCTTTCGAAAGTTTCCCAAGGGTTTTCTTCTAATTGTTTGTGGCCTAAGCTTAATTTGCGGTTTTCTTCATCTAGTTCTAAAACAACCACTTCTAGGGTTTCACCAACTTTGGTAAATTCGTTCGGGTGGTTCACTTTTTTAGACCAAGAAAGATCCGAAATGTGAATTAATCCATCAATGCCATCTTCTAACTCAACAAATACACCAAAGTTGGTCATGTTTTTAACCACAGCACTTTGTTTGCTGCCTGTAGGGTAGCGTTTTGCTAAGTCTTTCCAAGGATCTGGAGTTAATTGCTTAATGCCTAAGCTCATTTTACGCTCGTCGCGGTCTAAGGTTAAAACCTGAGCTTCCACTTCGTCGCCCACTTTTAAGAATTCTTGTGGGTTGCGTAAATTTTGTGACCAGCTCATTTCTGATACGTGAATTAAACCTTCAACGCCTGGTACAATTTCTAAGAATGCACCGTAATCTGCTACGGTAACAATTTTACCTTTTACTTTAGAACCAATTTCTAATTTGGTGTCTAAGGCTTCCCATGGGTGAGAGGTTAATTGTTTTAAACCTAAGGCAATACGTTTTTTGTCGTCATCAAAATCTAAAACAACTACGTTTATTTTCTGATCTAATGCCAACACTTCACGTGGATGCTCTATACGGCCCCATGAAATATCTGTAATGTGAAGTAAACCATCTACACCACCTAAATCGATGAATACACCGAAATCGGTAATGTTTTTAACGGTACCTTCTAATACTTGTCCTTTTTCTAATTTAGAAACGATTTCAACTTTTTGGCTTTCCAAATCGTCTTCAATTAAGATTTTGTGTGATACTACAACGTTTTTGAATTCGTGGTTGATTTTAACCACTTTAAATTCCATTGTTTTACCTACATAAATATCGTAATCTCTAATGGGTTTGATATCGATTTGAGAACCAGGCAAAAATGCCTCAACACCCATGATATCAACAATTAAACCACCTTTAGTACGGCTTTTTACGTAACCATTAATGATTGTATCATTTTCCAATGCCAAGTTGATGGTTTCCCACGATTTTTGCGTTTTAGCACGTTTACGTGATAAAATCAATTGCCCATTGGCATCTTCTTGCGATTCAACAAATACTTCAACCGTATCGCCCACTTTTAATTCAGGGGTGTCGCGGAATTCAGAAAGCGATACTAAACCATCTGATTTGAAACCGATGTTTAATACCACGTCTTTGTTGTTGATAGATACTACCACCCCAGAGATGATTTCTCCGGTATTGATAGAGTTGAATGTTCCGGAATACAATGCTTCTAGCTTGCTGCGTTCTGCATCTGTGTAATTTCCGAAACCTTTGTCATCCGCATCCCAGTCGAAATCGCCGGAAGGGGTAACCATCGTAGTAGATTTAATCTCTTCGATAGACAAAGAATCTGCTTCAGATTCAATGATTTCTGTTGTTTTCACCTCTACGGTGTCGGTGCCGAGTTCAGCTTCTTTAGCTTTTAACTCTTTTTCTGCTTGTTGTTTTTTAGCCATTAATTAATTTGTCTCCTTTTCCCAATTTTTAATCAGGACTGCAAAGGTAGGTAAATACCTAAGCAAACAAAATTATTTTGTTCTTTATTTTCGGTTTTGGGCGTGATTTTCAGGAAACTAAGTAGCAGAGAGGGTTACTATTTTTTTAGGAAAGGCTGTACTTGGCTAAGTGCAAAGCTAAGTTGCTCTTCGGGCGTGAGTTCGGTATTATCTAAAATAATAGCATCCTCTGCACGTTTTAGGGGGCTTTCTGTACGGGTAGTATCTAAAAAATCGCGGTGTGCCAAATTTTCAAATACCTCTTCTAGGCTAATGAGATCGCCTTTGGCAATCATTTCTTTGTATCTACGTTCGGCA
>CANGZX010000085.1 GCA_947458775.1 Sphingobacteriaceae bacterium
AAAGGCTCTATCTAATTTATCTTGTAGGTTCTGAAACATGGTTTTATGAACGTTAATTGCGCTTAAAATGCATACAAAGGTATCAATTTTGATACAATTTAATGGTATTAAACCAATTCAGTGCTTATTTCCGTTGGTATCAAAAATAATGTTTCAATCTGCTGCAACTTATCGCAGCTTTTTGCGTCAAACTACTCAGAATACCCAGTCTACCCCATGAAGAAAATCATTTCCACGTTATTCTTACTTTGTTTTTGTTCGACAATCTTTGGTCAAGCTCCAAAAAAAATGTCGGCTACTCGAGTGGATAAGGCCCCTAAAATTGATGGGCAACTTAACGATGTGGTTTGGAAAAACGCCCCCATTTTTTCCGATTTTGTAGAGTTGAAACCCAACCCTGGGCGTAAGGAAGCCAAAAATCAGCGTACAGAAATTCGTATACTATATGATGATGAGGCCATATACGTGGCCGCCCGCATGTTTGAAGCCAATGTTGATAGCATTGCGCATGAGTTTGCCGCCCGTGACCAAGTGGGGAATGCTGATTATATTGGGGTGGCTTTCGACACTTATTTCGATAAAATTAATGCCAATGGTTTTTATGTAACTGCTGCAGGTTCGCAGTTTGATGCTAAATACTCTACCGATAGTGAAGATGAAAACTGGAATGCTGTTTGGGAAAGTGCGGTAAGCACCGACGCTCAAGGCTGGTCTGCGGAGTTTAAAATACCCTATTCGGCTCTGCGATTTTCGAGTAAGACGGTCCAAAATTGGGGAATTAATTTCACCCGTCAACGCCAAAAAGCGAATCAGCAATTGTTTTGGAATCCACTAAACCCAGCAGTAAATGGGTTTATTAACCAAGAGGGTGAATTGGAAAATTTACAAAATATAAAAGCGCCTCTGCGTCTATCATTTTCTCCGTATGTTTCTTCATATGTAAATCACTACCCATCGCAAGGTCTAGGTATTCCGAGTACAACAAGTTCGTTTAATGGTGGCATGGACGTAAAATATGGTATTAACCAAAGTTTTACACTCGATATGACCTTGGTGCCCGATTTTGGACAAGTGCGCTCAGACAATCAGGTGTTAAACCTGAGCCCATTTGAGGTAAAATTTGATGAAAATCGCTCTTTTTTTACTGAGGGCACCGAGCTTTTTAATAAAGGCGATTTGTTTTATTCGCGACGAGTGGGCGCTCGGCCTATTAATTTTTACGAAGTGCAAAATCAGCTTCAGGCAAATGAATATCTTGTAGAAAATCCGTCGGAGAGCCGTTTGCTGAACGCCAGCAAAATTTCTGGTAGAACGGCCAAGGGTTTAGGTATTGGATTTTTTAATGCGCTTACCAATAAAATGGAGGCTTTGGTAGAAAATAATTTAGGGGAACGTCGTTTTATTGAAACGCAACCCTTGAGTAATTACAACATTTTAGTACTCGACCAAACACTTAAAAACAATTCGTCCGTAAGTTTCTTAAATACCAATGTGCTTCGCGAAGGGAGTGCTTACGATGCTAATGTGAGTGCTTTTTTATTCAATATTAACGACAAAAAAAATACTTATTTCGCCAAAGGTTCTGCCAAGTTAAGTAAGCTATCTCGGGGACTATATAACCCTGCTAGTGCCGGAACAAGCTACCAACTAAACGCTGGTAAACAGAGTGGTAACTTCAATTGGAATGTGATGCATGGCATTACCGATGATAAATTTGACCCCAATGATATGGGTATACTGTTTACCAACAATAGCGTTGATAATGGGGTAAATTTGCAATACAATTTATTCAAGCCCGGTACATGGTACAACCAAATGAATAATTGGTTTGAGGCCTACTACAGTCTGCGCTACAAACCGAATAATTACCAGTCAGCTGGGTTTAATTTCGGTTCTTGGGTACAACTAAAAAGTTTCAATTCTTTTAATTATAACTTTTCTTGGGAATTTGCCGGAAATGATTTTTTTGAACCCCGACAAGCGGGTAGGGTCTATAAAACGCTTGGTAATAAGGGGTTTAATTTGCGTTATAATTCTAACCGTGCAAAGCGCTTTAATGCCGGAGCTTTTGTATCTATGCGTTTTCAAGAACAATTTAATGGCAGAGGCTATGCCTATGGTTGCTATCAGAATTTCCGGGTAAATGATAAATTGGCTTTTGGTACCGACTTAATGGTAAACCCTCAATTTAATTATACCAACTACTTAGATTATGTTCCGGCAAGTGGTGAAATTATTTTTTCTCGGTACGATCGCCGAACCGTTGAAAGTTCTATTGACGGCAAATATTCGTTTAGCACTAAAATGGGTATTCAATTCAGAGCCCGTCATTATTGGTCTGATAGACGCAACAAGCAAGCCTATGCACTTACCAATGAAGGAGGATTACAAGCCCCTAACTCTTACATATTAAGCCCAACTGCCGATGTGAATTACAATACGTTTAACATTGATATGGTGTATACATGGCAGTTTTCGCTAGGCAGCGAATTTAGTGTAACCTGGAAAAATGCAGCACAAACATTTGACAATACAGCCAAACCAGGTTATGGAATGAACTTTAATAATACACTCAAATCGCCACAAAACAATACCGTTTCCTTAAAGTTGTTGTATTATATCGATTATTTAAATCTGAGAAAAAGAACAAGCTAATTTTTTAATGGGGGTAATCGATATGCCGCAGGGTTTTGTCGATACCGGCGGTAGGATTCTTGGATAAAACGTATCATATCGTAATCGTTGGCTTCCAATACAAAAGAATAGGCCGGACGATATTGTTGCATAAAATCTTTGGCTTTGGCGCCGGTTAATCCGATAACTTGTTGTATTAGGGCAGGGGTGTATCTATAGTCAATTACCAAGTCTTTAAAATCACGATCGATGGTTTTTTGGAGGTTTCGAGCATTTTTACCCTGCCGACTAAATAAACTGTACAAGGCATCAATGCTTAAGCCTACTCCACCCAAGCCACTGCCACCACCGGTGTGGAGGAGGTCGGAGCTGTTCCCAATGCGGTAAATATCTTTATATTCTTCCTGAATTTGTTGTAAACGCTTAGATGGAGTTTTTAGCGAATCTCTAATCACCACCTCTTGTAACCGAATACTGTTTCGGCGTAAATAAAATACCAAATCTCCGGCACCCGATACCTTAATAGTGTCGGAGCGAAATCCTTCTAATTGGGCTACCAATTCATCGCCTGTTTTGGCTGTAAGTTTAAATTCTCCTTTAGAGTTATTGTATACCCCACTTTGTGTTTGCGTGTTTAGTATAAATACCCGAGCAAGGCGAATCTTGCTATCCTTATCAAAAACCACCCCCTGCACCATACGCTCTTGGGCAAAGCTGTAGCTACTTAGGCAAATTAGAAAAAAGAACATGGTTTTTTTCACAGGGTTAAAACTACACTAAATTTTAGATGAGGTATGCTATTTTAACACACCTTAACAGTCATTAATTGGTAATTATTAATAATTGCCCCAGGTTAATGGTTTCGCCAGATAGGCCATTTGCTTGTTTAAGCTTTTCTACCGATACCTTGAACCGTTGCGCAATGCCCGCAAGCGAATCGTTGGCCTTCACTTCATAAATCACCATTTTTATAGGTGCTTTTATGGCTTCGGTATTGGGTGCCACTGCGTTGTTGCTTTTAATTTCTGCCTCTACTTTGTTTTCTCTGGCCATTTTTTCTCTAGCTTTTTCGCCCACATCAAAGCGGTTTAATTGATAGCGTTCAATTAAGCCAATAAGTAAGTCGGGGTATTTTGGGTTGGTGGCGTAGCCTGCCTCTTTTAAACCTTTGGCCCACGATTTGTAATCGTTTTTATCTAATTGAAAAAGGGCGGCGTAGCGTTTGCGTTTTAAAAATTCGGAATGGTCTTTATACGAATCTTCGGGGGTTTTATATACCCGAAAACATTCATTCTCGGTATCGTCGTTTTTCAATATGGTTTTTCCGGTCCAATCTCCGGCACACTTAATGCCAAAATGGTTATTGGCTTGTACGGCCAAGTCGCTCTTCCCATTTCCACTTTCTAATAAACCTTGTGCCAGTGTAATACTTGCCGGAATGCCGTTGGCATTCATTTCTTGGATGGCGATATTTTTAAATTGCTCGATGTAGGCCTCGGCGATAGAAATAGTTGTACCGGGTTTGGTAGCAATGGTTTTTATGGTTGGGGCGTCACGTTTAAAGAATGTGCGTATGCCACAAGAGCTCCAAAGGAGCGAAAATACCAGACAGATTATCCCAACGTTCTTCATACTAATAAATCAATTTTTGTCCCGGATGCAAGCGGGAGGTTTTCAGTTTATTTTTTCTCATCATGGCCGAAACACTTGTACCTAAGCGTTTGGCAATTCCCGAAAGC
>CANGZX010000086.1 GCA_947458775.1 Sphingobacteriaceae bacterium
GAGTACCTGTAAAAGGCAGGTAATAAAAGTCCTTACGCGGACCTTCGTTGAACTTGAAAATGGTATTTCCTTTTGAACCCAATTCAGGCGCACTGTCTTTTACACAAGAGCTGATGCCTAAAGTAAGTAAGAAACCCACTAGCAAGACTGTTATTTTCTGTTTCATATTGTTCATATTTTAAAGTGAATACTATAGCAGCTTATTGATCCCACCAAATTTTGGCATCTTGACTATCTAAACCACCTGGCAATAGCGCCTTAGCAGCATTTACATTGACTGTGTTAGAGGTATACTCTCCACTAGAATACGTATATCTGCGTGGAATTTGACCACCAGTGTTGGTAGCATTAGGCGCTGGAGTTAAGATTGGGAATCCAGATTTACGCCAAATGTTCCAAGCTTGCATTCCATCTGGATACGAAGCAATGTAACGTTGGGTAGAAATTTTCTGAATATTTCCAGCAGCACCTACGGCACCTACAGCATTGGCAGCTAAATAGGTTGCAGGTACAGCAATACCCCACTGAGCGTATGATAAACTAATACCTTCATTATAAAGGGTGCTTAAGCTTTCACTAGTCCAACCACGTTCTGCAGCTTCAGCACGAGCCAAAGCAACTTGAGCGGCACTAATTACCACGATATCGCTGCTTTCGGTACGGAAATCGCCACGTAAAATACGAGCCCAACCGGTATTGGCTGAAGTAAATGCCTCGGCAGTTGCACGAACCACACCATACGGAACGCCTATATTAGACGTAACGCTTGCATTGGCAGCAGTTTGATCTTGTGTTTGGCCACCAAATGCCAATTGACGTGTATCTCCTAAAGAAGCCATTAAATCGGTCATGGTTTTGCTTTCGGCATAATCTTTACGACCATTGTATAGGTTCCACCAGTTAGATTTAAAGTTACCACCTGGGTAATCCATCATCATGTTTTGAGCATTGGTGCTGATGTAACCACCACCATCTGTTAAAGCTTCGCGAAAGGCAGTAGCGGCATATTCAGTTGTAGTAGGGTACTTTTTAGACAATTGAATGGCCATTAACATGCGCATAGAGTTCGCAGCACGTTTCCATGAAGCTACGTTACCGTTAAAAATAACGTCGCCTTTAATCAATGATGTACCATCAAAAGCAGCTACAGAGGCTTTTAAACTAGCAATCATTCCTTTATAGATACTTTCTTGTGTATCGTATTTAGGCGTGGTTTTGCTGGCACCTTGTAGGGCTTCAGAGTAAGGCACATCGCCCCAACGGTCGGTAATGGTCCAAAATACATACTGTTGTAAGATGTTGGCCACTTGGTTCATGTTGTTGCTCGAATTTACATTTTTAATAATTTGTAAATCGGTTAATATACCAGAATACTCTCCGGTGAAGGCTAATTGTGGTGTACTGTATACAGAAACATCGGTATACTGTGTTTCAGAAAAGTATTGTGCGTATAAACCACCACGGGTTTGTGCAGCATATCCGCCAATGCTAGCTTGTGCATTGGTTAACAAAGCCTGAATTACAGGCTGTGTAGTTGCTGCCGGATCGAGGTTGGTATTCCCAAAGTCTTCCAACTTTTCGCATCCGCTAGTTCCTAATAGGAGTAACGAAAGGGATACATAAATTAAATTCTTTTTCATATCTGTTTTATCTTTTTATCGAAATCAATCAATTAAAATCCAACTCTTAAGTTAAAACCAAAACCACGGGTACCTGGGTATTGTGCAGTTTCACCAACGGTAGCAGAAATTTCAGATGGATCGAAATCTTTGCTGGTTGCATAAATTAATAATGGATTTCTAGCTACAATAGCAAGGTTGGCGTTTTGGATGAATTTACCCAAGCCTAACTTTTTAACCGGGATATTGTATCCTAAGGCTACCTCTCTCATTTTTACGAAAGTTAAATCGTAAATATATGGATCGAACGTTTTGTTGTAGTATAGGTTGTGGTAATATTCCTGTGCATCTACATAGTAGTTAACCGGAACACCACTTGCATTCACACCAAATACGCGTACACCACCACCATCGGCAACGGCATTACGAATTGGGTTACCCTTATCGTTGTAGGTTGCAGTTTGAGCGGTTAGACCACTAAATGAACCCCACATGTTAGATAAAGACACGAATTTACCACCATATTGAAAGTCAATATTCACGTTTAAGTTGAAGTTTTTAAGGAAGGTAAAGCTGTTTTGCACACCACCGGTGTAATCTGGCAATACCGAACCGAAATATTTAGCCGGGTCGTTTACATACGCACCAGTTGCGGTTAAGGTTGGTTGGCCATTAGTCATTTTAATACCATTACCAAAAATTTGTCCCCAACGCATTCCTTCTTTATGTACCAAGTATGGCATGGTTGAACCCCATACACCTTGTACACCAGCAGTTTGGGTAATACCATACTGTGGACTTAAGCTTACGATATCATTGGTTACTAATTTAGACCAAGTCGCATTAACTTTCCAGCTAAAGTTGGATGAAACAACCGGTTTAGCATTAAATTGAACATCAATACCTGATTTGCTAATTTCACCAATGTTGGTTAATAAGGAAGTATAACCCGAGGCACCATTCACAGTAAGTGCATACGGGAAGTCTTTCTCAGAACCTTTCCAGTACGTAGCAGAGAAACCTAAACGGTCGTTAAAGAATCCTAAATCGATACCGTACTCACCTTGAGTTACTACCGAACCTCTAATGTTTGGATCAACCAATGCATCAGCTGCACCCATTAAGAAGTTAGAACCCCATTTAAAACTACCCACACCGAATGCAGATCCTGGATAACGATAGGCACCAAAACTTTCGTTTGAACTACCCAAGGCTTTTGGAATTTCACCCCATGATCCTCTTAATTTACCAAAGCTTACAAATGGTAAGGTTTTAGCAAGCATTTCGCCGAATACAAACGATCCACCGAATGATTTAGAAACCACCCCGTTTTTACCAGCTGGTAAAGTAGAGAACCAGTCGTTACGTAAGGTGAAATCGGCAAATAAGATGTTTTTATAACCGAAAGTACCTTTAGCTAATACCGCACGGTATTTTTCTTCGGCTCTACCGTTACCAACATTTGGTTGATCAACCGAGTTGGAAATGGTAAATAAATCGGCCACACTTAAACCATTGTTGGTACTAGCAGAATTGCTTTTGCTTACCCAACGGAAAAAGTCGGCACCTACGTTAGCCTCAATGCTAAAATCTTTGATTTTTTTGGTATATGTAGCCAAAAATTCTAAGTTTCTACGGTTTGAGAAGGATGTTGAAGTTGAGTAAGATCCCAATTGGCCAGTTTGCAAAGCACTGTTAGCTAACTGTGTGCTGTATTTGCTCTCACCAAATGTGGTATTTTGCTGCTTACGATAAGTAGCTGTAATTTTTAAATCTTTATTTAGTTTGTAGGTTAAAGCAAGGTTACCATATAAACGGTCGCGTTGGCTTTGTACATCTACTAAATTAAAATAAGTA
This sequence comes from Sphingobacteriaceae bacterium, assembly GCA_947458775.1. GTDB lineage: Bacteria > Bacteroidota > Bacteroidia > Sphingobacteriales > Sphingobacteriaceae > JAIPAN01. Next base: position 3,477 of record CANGZX010000086.1, read on the forward strand.
AAGAAATTGTACCAGTAGTTACCGGCAAAAAACGCTCTTGGATTGCTAGCATCGTACGAATCAGGGTTAGCGTGGTTCCAAGAAGCGTAAACGCCATCTGGTGTACGTAAACCTTGTAATTCTTTCATAATGCCCATATCCAAATCGCGGTGGAACCACTGACTGAATGAACCAGTTGATTGGTTAGAATAGGCATCATCTACTTCACCTTTTTGAATTTGGTTGATGTAGTTAACATCTGCGCTAACTTCAAATTTATCGTTCAATTTATACGATGAAATTAAGTTAATGTTATTCTTTTTCAATTCAGAATTGTAAAGTAAACCAGAAACATTTTGGTTACCATACGTAAACTTGAATTTCAATTTATCGGTAGCCGTACTTAACGATACCGAGTTGTTACGTGTAATACCAGTACTAAAGAAATCTCTAGCGTTGTTTGGCTGCGGGTTTAAGGCAGTAGTTTTGTACGCACGATCGTGACCACCGTACCAAGCATACCAAGGAATGTGTTCTTGACCTACCATACGAGGACCCCAAGAAGCATCATCGTTATAATCGTGGTAATATTTACCACTTAAGGCTTGCCACTCCACTGGATCGCCAGCTTTGTACGTGTATTGCATTAAATCGCCAACACCACCACCAGCATATGTATTTTGGTAGTTCGGCATAATGTAGGCATCCTCAAATTGAATACCAGTATTAACCGTAACACCTAAATTACCATTTGCATTGCTTTTACCTTCTTTTAAGGTAATAATGATGGCACCGTTGGCACCTTGAGAACCGAACTGTGCAGCAGCAGCAGCACCTTGTAATACCGATACGTTTTCGATGTCATCTAAGTTGATGTCATCCGCATTTGGTAAAACTGTTCCGTTTACAA
>CANGZX010000087.1 GCA_947458775.1 Sphingobacteriaceae bacterium
AAAATGGAGTTTAATAAATTAAAACTTCAAACTGCTAAAACCAATTTAGGTCCGTATTTCATCATGAAATTTAAGAGTTTCGATGATTTCGACCAGTTTAACAACAAGGTGTACATGCTGGGTAGGTTTAACAAATCGAGAGTGTTAGCTAGCGATGTGGCCTATTTTGCACCCGAACTATCCACCTTAAAACTCGATGTAAAATTACAAGGCACCATAAAAGGTACCGTTAGCCACTTACGGGCAAAAAACTTAACCATTGAACCCACCAAGGGAACAGCTCTAAAAGGCGATTTTGATATAAAAGGATTGCCCTTGATAAAAAACACGGTCTTTACCCTAAATCTTCAGGAGTTAAAAACAAGTAAAAAAGAATACGACCAATTGTTACGAAACATTACCGGAAATACACGAAATGATTTAGCCGAAGAAATTGCACAACTTGGTAATTTTAGCTACAGTGGTAGTTTTAAAGGCTTTAGCAACGATTTTAAAATGCAGGGCACCTTACAAACCGAACTGGGTAAGGTAAACATCAAAACCCTAACTTTTAAGCGAAATGCCCAGCGTGAGCCAGTATACGAAGCCTCGGTACAAACAGATCAATTTAACATCGGAAAATTGCTTAACAAAAGCGAACTGGGTAGCATAAATTTTGATGGAGATGTGAAGGGTAAAGGATTTAACTTGGACCAATTAAGCACCCAGCTCAAACTAAACATTGGTTATATAGATTATAATCGCTACCACTACCAAAACGTAAAAGTAAACGGACAAGTAGACCAACGCATTTTTAATGGCAGTATTGGTATTAACGATGCACAGGTGCAGCTCGGCTTTTTAGGCAAAATAGATTTTAACCCCGATTTGCCAGTATTCAATTTTCAATCGAGCATCAGAAATGCAAACCTATTAGCCTTACACTTTACTAAAGATACCCTAACGCTAAGTGCCGATTTACAAACAAATTTTAATGGCAATACCCTCGAAAATATTCAAGGCAGTATTTCGGCCAGATCTATTGTTTTAAAAACTCCAAACAAAACCCATTACATTGATTCTATTGAATTGGCAGCAAATGGATTAGACAACAACCGATCCATTGAATTACACTCCGATTTAGCAGAAGCAAGCATAAAGGGAAAATACGATCTGCTCACATTGCCATCATACTTTAAATCGGTAATGAAAAAGTATGTTCCTTCTCTTCGTACAAACATTGTCCCGTTTAAATCACAGCATTTCGATGTAAACATTCAGTTGAAAAAGTTTGAACCCATTGGAATTTTTGCGCCCAAACTATTTATTCCCGATGGTGCCATCCTAATTGGAAAATTCGACTCCGATAGCAGCATTTCCACCATCAATGGATACGTAAAAACACTACAATACGACGGTATAAAAGCGAATAATCTGATTGTAGATGAGACTACCGAAAATAAACAAATGAACATTTTCCTAACCTCCGATCGCATTGATTTGGGTGATAGTTTATTTGTAAAAAATGTGAATATTGCCACCATTTTACGATCAGATAGCTTGAGCCTTAACGTAAAACTATCAGATAAAGATGCCACTAACCAACTCGATTTAAACGGATTGGTAGAGTTTAGTGCCGATAGTTTGGCCAAATTGAGCATTCTCCCGTCTGATTTGGTAATTAACCGAGAAGTCTGGAAAATACAAGACAAAGTATTGTTCCGCTTTGATAAAGGGAAAACCTTAGTTAAAAATTTTGGCCTGAGCAGAAACAATCAATTCATTTCGGCTGATGGTATAATCTCTACAGATCCGAACGACGAACTGAGCATAGGGTTTAAAAACTTTGATTTACAATCGTTAAACCCGCTCACTAAAACTGCCGGTGTTCGGCTAAAGGGTATACTTAATGGCAAAACTGGGTTAAAAGCACTTAGTGGCAAAACTCGACTTAGTTCGGGCTTAGATATAGATTCATTGGACTTTAACAATCATTATATTGGCAATTTAAGTTTAGATGCCGACTATGACGACGATACCAAACTGGCCACCTTAAGCATGGATATTAACAGCAAGGGTATAAAGAGTTTAGATATTCGAGGCACCTATGATGCCAATCCGGATCAAGATAATTTAGACTTAGACCTCAATATGGATGATACCCAGTTAATTATCCTAGAGCCATTTATACGCAACTTGGTATCCAATCTAACAGGAACTATATCAAGTCGACTTAAAATAACTGGCAAACCTAGTAAGCCACAAGTAAACGGAACGGTAAGCTTGAACAATGCAGAGCTTACCGTCAATTACTTAAAAACCCGGTATCGGATTAATCAGAAATTAGCAGTAAAAAATACAGTTATTGATGTAAACGATTTACGATTAAAAGATAGTAAAAACAACGAAGCCATTGCTACTGGCACCGTAGACCTGGGCAACATTAACACCCCCACCATCAATGTAACTCTGGTAACCAATAAATTTATGGCGCTAAATACCACCGCCAAAGACAATTCGGCTTATTATGGAACCGCTTATGGCACGGGTATTTTTAGTTTCGATGGGCCAACAGATAACATGAATATCAACATTGATGCAAAAACAGAAGCTGGTACGGTATTTAATATTCCGTTAAACACCACCGAAAAAATTGGTGAAACCGATTTTATTGTTTTTGTTGGACAAGATTCGAGCCGGATTATTAAAAAAGAAAATGCCTTTAACGGGGTAAAAATGAATTTCTCTTTAGCGGTAGATGAAAATTCACAGGTGAATATTTTCACTTCCTTAGGTAAATTATCTGGTAGAGGGAAAAGCGATTTAAGTTTACTAATTTCTACCCTTGGCGATTTTGAGATGTTTGGCGATTACCTCATTTCGCAAGGTAAGTTTGAATTTACCGCCCAAGATTATATAAATAAAGTGTTTGATATTAGCCAAGGAGGTTCAATTAGGTGGACTGGCGACCCCATGGCTGCCGTAATCAATTTAAAAGCTAACTATGGCGCCCGCACCAGTTTAAGTCCCTTATACACCGCTGCAGGGCGGCCAGCCAACGAAAGCAGGGTACAAGCAGAAGCCATTATGAATTTGAGTGGTGATTTATTAAAACCAGATATTGGTTTTGATATAAATTTCCCTACCGATTCGTATGTGAAAGATGAATTACAAAGCTACCTGAGTGATGTAAACAATGTAAACCAACAAGCATTGAGTTTAATTGTTCGACGCAGTTTTACACCAGGAAACGGAACCGCCAACATTAGAACCCAGCTAAACTCTACCGTTTTTAGTGCAGGTACGGAGATTGCTTTTAATCAACTCAACAACATTATTACCCAATCGCTAAACCTAAACTTTGTAGACTTTAACATTCGTTCGCTAAACGAAGCAAGTGCCTCTTTCCGCTTACTAAATAACCGCTTCGTATTATCGGGTGGCGTTACTGACAGAAGAGCCACCATTACCGATTTTGATGTGATAGGGGCAGATGTAGCTAGTGACCTGGAAGCACAATACCTGATTAAAAAGGATGGGAGTTTTGTATTGAGAGCTTCGAACAGGTTGAGCAATAGAAACTTCTTAAATCCGAGCCAGGAATACGTAACGGCTTTTGGCTTAGTATACCGTAAAGACTTCGATAATTTCAACGAGTTTTTACGCATATTGATTGGAAAAGAGCGGAAAGAAGAACGCCTGAGACAAGCAGAAAAGGCACAAGGAACAACGCCACAAAACCAAGAAAAAAACTAAGTTTTCTTTAGGACGTTTTTAAACCAGCGCTTGTACAAATCAACATCAAACAATACCGAATCTACACTAGCTTTATAGGTAAGAAAGGCTCCAACGGGGCTTAATACAATAATGGCAATCCACATGCCTAAAATCGGAGAAAGATCTCCTTCCTTAGCATATTTTTCGCCAATGGTGGAAATAATGTGGTAAAACAAGAAGAAGATAACAGACATCACCACAGGCAAACCTAGGCCTCCTTTTCGTATAATGGCTCCCAAAGGAGCGCCTATGAAAAATAAAACTAAACACGATACGGCTAAGGTTATTTTACGGTTATACTCCACAATAAAATTGCGTAGCTTATCATTAAAATCGGCATCAACTTGCACTTTGGTGCTCAGCATTTCTCGTATGGTGCGTATATTTTCTGAGGCCATAACTGCGGCCCGAGCACGTTCAATTTTAGGTAATTTATCTACATTTACAATACCTGCAACCTGTAGCGAAGAAATAGTCATGGCACCCGGGTTAAGTACTTTATATTTTGTTTTTAAAATAGCCAAGGTATTCAGTGCATTGGTGTCGGCCTTCCGAGTTACAGAATCTTTGTAATACGACAACTGCTTCATGTTGAGCATGGCGTAGTT
>CANGZX010000088.1 GCA_947458775.1 Sphingobacteriaceae bacterium
AAATGTATTAGGTAAAAGTAATCCATCCTTTTTAAATAGGTAGCAAGAATTTTGCATTATTAATGGGATCTACTTTATCAAAATCAATCCAATCGATGTTTTCAATAATATTGATTAGGGTGTTGTTTTTTTCTTTCTTTGAAAATTTATCATACCACCTGTCATAATACTTTAGTAAAATAGCAAAAGCGTTTTTAAAATCACCGGCTTCAATCGCGGCTATGGTATTTTTTGTTTCCAATCCCCCCAGTCTTTTTTGAATTCGAATGGTAGCGGCGATCAGGGCCTCTTTATTGTAAATGCCATAATTGGCTACAATAAAATCAAGCCTTTCTTCAAAAGGAATCCGCATGAAATGACAGGTACTTTTTTTTATTTGATCAAAAAATGCTGTTGGAATCATCACCGTACCAATTCTTTGACTTTCATCTTCCACCCAAATAGTAGCTGCTATTTTTTCTTGTTCATATAAGGATTGGGACAAGAGGTTTTCAAACATTTCTTGACTGGGTTGTTGCGCCTGACCCAGTGCGCCAAAGGAAGAGCCTTTATGATTAGCAAGGCCTTCTAAGTCCACAAAGGCCTTACCGTTTACAGCAAGTTGTTTTAATGTTTCTGTTTTCCCAGAGCCGGTATAGCCTCCTAATATATGGAGCGTACGGGCTTGTGTATATTTTTCGATCACCCAATTGCGATAGGTTTTATATCCCCCTTGTAATTGAATCACCTTAAACCCGTATAAGTCTAATAGCCAAGCTACGGCCGCACTGCGCATTCCGCCGCGCCAACAATGTACCAGTAGCATTGGTTTTTGTCCTTTTGTTTTTTCAAAATCCAAACAGTATTGTTCCACAGTTTCGATCATGGATTTCATTTTATCACCAAAAAAAGGAAGCGCCATTTTGATGGCTTCTTCTCTGCTTTGTTTTTTATAGGTAGTCCCAACAATGGCTCTCTGTGCATCATCAAAAAGGGGCAAGGATGCAGCGCCGGGGATATGTGCATGATTAAATTCACTAGGACTTCTCACATCCAATATTAAATAATGGTCTATAGCATCTATTACCTCCACTATATTTTTTTTCTGAATTGCCATGCTATAAAAATAATTGCTTTAGTTGAGTTAACAAGTGCGTTGTATTCAATGCTATAAATGGAGGTTGTTCATATTGAAATTGATTGGCGATGGCTAAAGCTTCTTGTAAATTAAAATCTTCTTGCTTACAACAAATGGCCCACTTTTTTTCCTGCCAATATTTTCCTAAATATTCCTGTTCGGTTTGACCTGGTGTTGGAATAAAAATTAATTTCTTTTTAAAAGGAATAAGTTCCATCAAGCTTGTATAGCCTCCTCGGCAAATAATGTATTCAGCTTTTTCTATTTCATTTTTTAATGCATCGCCTGTTAGGTGGTGATATAAAATTCCATGTGCAGTTTGTTGATGGTTATTTTTATTGGGAAGACCTGCTACTACTACAAAGGGCTGGTTTAGTTCATTCCCTTGTTTCCATAAAATTTGTTCAAGTAAAGTTCTTTGTGGTTCAGGTCCTGAAACAATGCCTAAAAAATGAGTACTTGTTTTTTGAACAGTATTCATGTGGTTGTCCAAGCCTTCATCCTGTAGTCGCGACAAACAATTCATATACCATATAGGCGTTTGAGGCATTTTGTTGGGACTAGACAACACGCCTGCTAAATGATGAGGGGGTTGCATGTCTGCTACCCAACAAGCGGTATAGTTTTTTAAAAAGCGATAGGTAATGCTTTGAAATAATTTCGTGCTCCAGCGAAATGGTGTTTGGAGTTCTAGCTGATGCGTGATGAAAACAGATTTAATTTTTTTATGAAAAAAACCAAAGCGGTTGTCTGATATAATAAGGTCAAAGTGAAATTGTTTGCTTTGACGCTTTAGCCAATAATATTCTTTAACAATCGCGGCGATAATTTTGGGCAATTGAAAAAGCAGCACAGGAATGAGTAAGGCCCGCGTTTTTGCATAACGCACACGATAGCCTTTCAATTTTAAAAAATGTGCTTGGGGAAATGCTTCTTTTAAAATGGTTTCCTGATGTCCTTCAGAAGCAATGTAAATGGTATAATTTAATGCGGTCAGTGCACGAATTAGGGCAATACACCTTGTGGCATGCCCTAATCCCCAGTCGATGGGTGCAATACAAACCGCTTTTTGTTCCATGAGCCACTAAATTACTTATTTTGGCCCATCCTCCTTCTCAATAGTTAACACCACTCCATTAATACAGTACCTTAAACCAGTTGGAGGGGGACCGTCTTCAAAAACATGGCCTAGATGTCCCTTACACTTACCACATTGTACTTCGGTTCGGATCATTCCGTGAGAACGGTCTGGTGTAAAAATAATGGCGGACTTGCTGATGGGCTCAAAAAAACTAGGCCAGCCACAGCCACTTTCAAACTTGGCACTGCTCTTAAATAGCGCATTGCCACAAGCGGCACAATGAAAAGTGCCCACTTCCTTGCTATTTTCAAAAGGACTGGTAAAAGGACGCTCGGTTCCTTTTTCTCTAGCAATTTGATACAATTCGGGACTCAATACCGATTTCCAAACCTCGTTGGAAACGGTAACAATGCTGGTGTCCTTGGGCTTATAATACGGATTCATTTTTTCCATAATGGTGGTCGTTTTTTGTTTGTTCGGTTGTTGCGCACAGGCCGAAAAACTAATTAGGGTCATCAAACAAAGCGTTTTTAACATAAATTGGTTTCTATTGTAAAAATACTAACAAGTATTCAGCTTTATTGTTCAGATTTTCTGTCGGCTATTCTCTATAAATTTAAGCGAGTTTGTTATCTTTGAACTCAACTCCTCCCTATGTTTAATTTAATCTTATTTGGCCCTCCAGGAAGTGGCAAAGGAACGCAAAGTGAAAATATTATTGCTGCCAATGGTTTGCAACATTTGTCTACTGGAAATTTATTGAGATCTGAGATCACCAATCAAACCCCCTTGGGATTGAAAGCGAAAACTTTTATGGACGCGGGTCAGTTGGTGCCGGATGAAGTGGTGATTGGGATGGTTGATAATTTTATGAATGCACATCCGGAGGCAAAGGGTTTTTTATTTGATGGTTTTCCGCGCACTACGGCACAGTGTATTGCACTAGATGCATTGCTTCAACAAAAAGGTACCGAAATTAATGTGGTACTTGCTTTAGAAGTGTCAGAGGAAGAATTGGTAAAAAGATTATTAGGAAGAGGGGCTACCTCAGGTAGAAGTGATGATACCAATGAAACTATTATTAGAGCAAGAATTCAAGAGTATCATGATAAGACTACCGCAGTGGCTACCTATTATGCGCAGTTTAATAAAGTGATTTCCGTAAAAGGAGAAGGAACGGTAGAAAGTATTTATGCAGATTTAAAAACAGAAATTGACGCTAGAATTTAAATAAATTCTATTTATACTTATTACAAAAGAAAAAAGGATCAACATTTGTTGATCCTTTTTTGATAGATGGGTTGGTAAATTTTTTAATTCGAATCCTTAAATATTTAAACCACCACAAGCGCTTATTACTTGTCCTGTGATATAGCTACTCAAGTCACTTGCTAAGAATAATGTGGTGTTTGCAATTTCATTTGCTTTTCCAAAACGGCCCAATGGTATTTTATCTAAAAATGCTTTACCCGCTTCTCCTTCATTTAAATAGTGGGTCATGTCGGTTTCAATAAATCCAGGTGCGATGGCATTGCAACGAATATTTCTGCTTCCTATTTCTGCAGCAATGGATTTTGTAAATCCAATGATACCTGCTTTACTTGCAGCATAACTACTTTGACCGGCGTTTCCGCGAATACCAATAATAGAGCTCATATTAATAATGCTTCCACTTCTTGCTTTCATCATAGGACGAATTACTTGCTTGGTCATATTGAAAACACTTTTTAAATTGGTTTCCATCACCTCATCCCATTGTTCGGGCGTCATGCGCAATAATAAATTGTCTTTGGATATGCCTGCGTTGTTTACGCAGATATCCACGGTCCCAAAAGTAGCAACTACTTCGTTTACGAAGCTTTCACAAGCGGCGAAATCACCTGCATTGGCTTTGTATGCTTTTGCTTTCACACCCAGCTTTTCTATCTCTGCTACCAGATTATTTGCTTTTTCAGCACTGCCATCACTTACATAGGTAAACGCTACATGTGCTCCTTGTTCTGCTAATTTCAAAGCAATGGCCGCACCAATTCCCCTCGCTGCACCAGTGACAATGGCTACTTTTCCGTCTAATAATGTCATCATTTTCTATTTTTAATAAACCAATAAGTATGCATTAGTATA
>CANGZX010000089.1 GCA_947458775.1 Sphingobacteriaceae bacterium
CCACCGAGCTTGTAAATCGAAATAATGGCCAATACCCGCACAAACACCACCAAAAATCCGATCTTCTGTATCTCTAAACAACCTTTTGTCTACCCGAACCGTATTTTCGTCGCTTTCCTCATCTGGAAGTTCAAAATCGCTCGGACTGCCCATTTGTTGGGTTACCGCCGAAACATCAGCCAACACAATTACCTGTTTATTGTCTTTTGTGAGTAGTTCATTAAACATTTCTGCCAAGCGATTTTCAATGTCGCCCACTATTTCGTAGCTATCTGCGCTATAACCAAAATGTTTTTTCACTTGATTCATATAGCTAATTAATACCTCGTAAGCATCTTCTTCTATATGAAAAACTATGCCGTTTATGTTTATAATAATCGTTTTATTCATGTCCGCTATTTTTTAGTTTTTTTAATCCTGGCTGTTTCAACGGCAAAGGCCAGTTCTTTCCAGGTGTTGTTTAGTTGTTCTAAGGTTTTTGTGCCTTCCGCTGTTAATTGGTAATATTTTCGCGGCGGCCCCGAGGTTGATTCTACCCAGTTGTAACTGAGTAAACCGTTGTTTTTTAAACGGGTTAAAAGGGGGTACAGTGTACCCTCTACCACCAAGAGCTTGGCTTCTTTTAGCTCATTGATGATATCTGAGGCATATATTTCCCCTCGGGAAATAATGGATAGAATGCAATATTCCAAAATTCCTTTCCTCATTTGGGTTTGCGTATTTGCTAGTATCATGATACAAAGATATATGTATTACTTGGTAATATGCAATACATAGTAGTAAATAATTTTTATTTTTATTTATATTAAACCATCAGGCACCCCAAAATGTATAATTATTGATTATTTAATTGGCGTTAGATTATTCCAATGAATTAGGCCTATGAAAGCTGCGCTATTCCCTAAATTTCTGACATTTTGATGTTGAATAATTAAACATTAATTTATTGATAATCAGCGTTTTATTATTTATATGTTAAAATAGGTTAAAATTTATTTTGTTATAAGCCTTAAGCTTCTCATATTTAGGGTTATAAATAACCAATAATTAACTAGATTCTTAATTAAAAATTGTATGAAAAAACTCTTACAAAGTTTGTTCGTATTGATGCTGGTAGCTTCTGCAGCCTTTGCTCAAGATCGAACTATTACGGGTACAGTTACTGCTAAGGAAGATGGCTCAGCCCTTCCAGGAGTAAGTATCCAGGTAAAAGGTACCAAAGTTGGTACGCAAACCGGTGCTGATGGTAAATTCAGCATTAAAGTGGCGCAAGGACAGAGTGCCTTAACTTTTTCTTTTATTGGCTTTGTTCCAAAAACCGTTACGCTAGGTAATGGCTCAAACATCAACGTAAGCTTAGAGTCTGACTCTAAGGTATTATCTGAGGTTGTTGTAGTGGGATACGGTACGCAAAGCAAAAAAGAGATCACCGGTTCTCAATCAACAGTAAAAGCTGCCGATATTGCCAATGCGCCAATTTTGTCGCCAGAGCAAGCTTTACAAGGTAGAGCACCTGGTGTGCAAGTAACGCAATCATCTGGTACGCCGGGTGGTGGTATTTCTGTGCGTGTGCGTGGTCCATCGTCTATTGGTGCCAGCAACCAGCCTTTATACATTGTAGATGGTGTGCCTATCAATACTGGCTCATACACACAATTAGCCGCTGGTGGTCAGTTAACCAACTCGTTGGGCGATATTAACCCAAGCGATATTGAATCTTTAGAAGTATTAAAAGATGCTGCTGCAACCGCTATTTACGGTTCTAGAGCTTCTGGTGGTGTGGTATTAATTACTACCAAGCGTGGTGCCAACCAACCTACTCGTTTAAGCTTTAACAGCTATTATGGGGTACAAGAGGCACAAAGACTATTGCCGGTAATTACTGGACAAGAGTACATCACCTTATTAAACGAAGCGGTTGCAAATCGTTACGGTGCTGGTCTTGGTTATACAGCTTTAACGGGCTTAAGTGAAAAACCAGCAGATTACGCCAATACCAACTGGCAAAAAGAGATTTTTGAAACAGCGGTAGTTAAAAACTACGATTTATCTATACGTGGTGGAACCGATAAAACCAAATTCTCGGTTTCTGGTTCTTACTTCGATCAAGATGGTATTGTGATTAATACGGGCTACAAACGCTATTCTGGTCGTGTAAACATCGATAATAAAATATCTGATAAGTTTAATGTAGGTATCAGCTCAAGCTTTAGTAATGCTACCAGCAACCGTGTAAATAACGATAACAACATTTACGGGGTGGTTTCTGGTTCTGTATTATTAGGTCCACATGTACCTGTAAAGAATCCAAACGGAACCTGGGGAGGCGACCCACTTTCATCGGTAGATAACCCAGTTGCTTCTGCTTATGAAACCACATTTACGGCGGTAAACAACCGTTTGTTTGCCAATGCATTTGGTGAGTATAAATTTAACGACAATTTGAAATTTAAATCTTCATTCGGTGTAGATTATGTGCAAAGTAAAGACCGCCGTTTCTATCCAACTACCGTAAATGCAGGTAAAGGATCAAAAGGATCGGGTGCTGAGGGTTATAACCAAGAGATGAACATAGTGAATGAAAACATTTTATCGTTCAACAAAACTTTTGCAGGTAAGCATGCCTTAAACGCAGTTGCGGGGGTAACTTACCAAACCTCTCAATACGAAAGTATTTATGCAGCTGCCACCGTTTTTCCAGGAAACGATATTCGCAGAATTTCTGCCGGTGCGGTTAAAACCGACGCTTCTTCTGGAGGTACTTCCTATGGCTTGGTTTCCTACCTAGCCCGTGCAAACTATACCTTTGCCGATAAGTACATTTTTCAAGGTTCGGTTCGTGTAGACGGTTCATCACGTTTTGGTGCGAACAATCGTTACGCAACCTTCCCAGCTGCTTCAGTAGCTTGGAGAGCATCGGAAGAAAATTTCTTAAAAAACTCTAAACTGATAAGCGATTTAAAATTTAGAGCCAGTTATGGATTAACCGGTAACCAAGAAATTGGAAACTTTGCATCACTACCTCTATTTGGAGTAGGTGCCTATATTCAAAGTGGTTCATTGGTTCCAACCCAATTGGGTAACCCCGATTTAACTTGGGAAACTGCTAAATCCTACAACTTTGGTTTCGATTTAGGTTTGTTTGATAACCGCTTAAGCTTTACGGTTGATGGTTACCGCAGAAATACTGAAGAACTATTATTATCTCAACCTTTAGTAGGTGCCTCAGGATTTACCGGTATTCAAAAAAATATTGGTGCTGTGAAAAATGAAGGTCTTGAGTTAGGGTTGAATGCGGTTATCGTAAATAGCAAAAACTTTAAATGGGATGCCAGCTTTAACTATACCAAGAATAAGAACGAGGTTTCTACCTTATATGGTGGTATTCCTTTCGCTTCTGGTTTTGCTTCTTGGGTAGAACAAGGCCAACCCTTAGGTGCATTTAGAGGATACATTGTTGATCGTTTATTCCAATCTGCTGCCGATGTAGCAGGATCACCACTGCATTCAAGTTCAACTAGAGCTGGTGATATTAAATTTAAAGATCTAAATGGCGATAACGTGATCAATGCCTTAGATCAGCAAATTATGGGTCAAGGTTTACCAACATTCTTTGGTGGTTTAACCAATAACATGAAGTATAAAAACTTTGATGTATCGTTCTTCTTCCAATTCTCGGGTGGTAACCAAATTTATAACAACACTCGTGCTTTCTCAGAAGGTATGAATAGTTTATTTGGTCAAACTGATGCTGTATTAAACCGTTGGACTCCAACCAATACCAATACCATGGTACCTAGAGCTATTTACGGAGATACTCCTAACAATAGAAGAACCTCTACCCGTTGGTTAGAAGATGGTGATTTCATCCGTTTAAAAAATGCGAACATTGGCTATACCTTTAGCCCATCATTAGTAAAACGCTTGAAATTGAATTCATTGAGAATGTATGTAGCCGGTCAGAATTTATGGACTAAAACCAAATACCAAGGTTTAGATCCAGAGGTTTCAACCTTCTCTGATACCAACACTGCGCCAGGAACCGATTTCTTAACCTTCCCACAAGCCAGAACTTATACGTTCGGTATTAATGTTGGATTTTAAATCTTAAGAACATGAAATTAAATTATAAATTAGTATTAACACTAATAAGCCTAAGTGCTTTGCTAGGTACTTCTTGTGAGAAAGAAACCCTAGACCAAAAGCCACAAGCTTCACTAGATGCCTCTACGGCTATTAAAGATGCGTCCAGCGTAACTGCTGCTACATTGGGTATTTACAGTGGTTTTCA
>CANGZX010000090.1 GCA_947458775.1 Sphingobacteriaceae bacterium
ACCATCCACTGTATACAATTCTTTTACCAATTCTTTGGCGGTATTCTCAGGTAAATAGCGGTATGGGTTTTCTTGTTTGTTTATATTCTTGCTGATATCGTGCATGAGGTTCCAAAAGGTATTTACCGATGCATGGTTTACCACCGGTTTTTGAGAAAAATACGACATGCTTTGGTTGATTGGCGTTAACTGCCAACCGCCTCTCATCAGTAAAAAAACAAGAACTACTAATCCAAAAGCGGATACTCCTTTTTTCCAAGCAGTTTGATTGCTTGCCGGCATACTAAAGGAAATGAATGTCCGGCTTAGTGCTATACTCCCCCCAATTAATGCTAGCAGCAACATACCGGCCAATAAAATGGGCGAAGAGAGGCTAGAAGCCAAGGCTTCGCCTGGAGAGTCAAAAGCAAATTCTAACGCCCTGTAATTTACTTTAGTGCCCCATTCATTGTATAAAAACAAATTGGCAATACTGCTCATGGAAAATAATACAATGAAAATATACGTGTATGTACGTAATATGATTGCTTTTAATGGGATAGTTGGTAAAAACCAAAGAAGTATATAAAACAGTAGGGGCAGTATACTGATATAGCCTGCCATAGACATATCTAGGCGTAGGCCATGGTAAAAAGGACCAATTTGTTCGCTTAGTGACAGCCCTTTAAACTTTTGGGTGTAGTACAAAACAAATACGAGTCGATCAAAAAAGAAAAAGATCAACCAAAAAAAATAAAATCGAATAAGCGTTTCGAAATGTTTGAGCATAGCAGCAATAGTGCGTGCTTATTGGCCTCCTCTCATCTGCATCAGCTGCGTGAGGGTCATTTCTTCGTAGTCTTTGCCAGCAGAAAACATACCTGCCGGAACACTCGTTTTTTGAATTTCTTTTACAGATGCTTTTACCGAAAGGCCGTTTTGAAAACTTGTAAATTCTAATGGAAAGCCATACGATGGTTCGTAAAAACGACTCAACGGATTAGCTACTACGTCTATGTCTTTAGTAAACCAAACATCAAATTTGATATCGGTTTTGCTTTCATAAACTTCAAATTTAGAAGCTTTATAGCCATTAAGTACTTTGCTCTCTGTACTGGGTTTAAAACTCATTTGTGGATACTTATCTGCAAGCATTTCCTGATCGGCAGGCGTAAAAATAACCGAATACTTTTTGCTCATCATCGGAATATCTAGTAACATACGTTCGTATTCTTTTTTTGTATTTAAAATACTTTGTGAACTAAAAAATTGCGATTCCATTTTCATGCTACTCGAATCGCCTTTAAAATATACTTGAACTTCGGTAGGTAGGCTGGCGGCCATTGCTTGGGCTTGTTCCGGAACATTCCAACTTAAGGTATATACCACAACACCTTCAGTTATTTTTTGTTGGGCATTTGCGTTTACTAGGGATACTAGAACGATTGCAAGGGTTAAAATTTTTTTCATGTTGATGGGTTTAATGCCCACAATTTACAAATTTTCAATTAAACTGCCTCACCCGATTGTGGTAAATACCAATCTGTATAGGTATTTGATAAAAAATCGGCCACATCTTCATTTAAATTAAATTCTTCAAATAAATAACAGGAGTAATTTAGTAGCGCACTAAGCTTCATGGTTTCAGTTGGACGCTCTGTGAAGCTAATGTTGCCACATCGAATCAGGAATTCAATCAATCTTTCGCAGGTGCTTGATACAAGCCTTCCTCTTGTATTACTTCTCAAAATACTTTGCATGGGCAATTTTACTTCTTGCATAAGCGCAAAAGCAATTCCATATGCATGTTCATTAGCTCTATGCTGTAATTTAATTTCAGCATCGTTAATATGTTGGTTTACTAATTTCAGATCTTTTTCTAGCGAATTCATATTCTTCGAACGAAATTATTTTAAATAAATTTTCTTTTGAATTAAATTATGATAATTTCGTTTCATAATATTATATAATGAAATATATCATAGTTATAAGTATTCTATTTTCGTTAAAAGTAAATGCACAGCAAAATACGGGTGGTCGTATGGGTGCTATGGCCGAAACAGGGGTGGTTCTAGCTGATTCGTGGTCTATAAATGCCAATCAAGCGGGTATGCGGGCAATTGTGAAACCTGTACTAAGTGTGGCCTATCAACGAAATATGTTTGCTACACAAATAGTTACGCAATCGGCAACCTTTCAACTACCAGTAAAGGCCTACACCCTGGGTTTTGGTGTATCATCCTACGGATTTGATAGCTATAAAGTACAGCAAATAGGCTTGGCTGTGGCAAAAAGTTTTGGACCTCTATTAAGTGCTGCTATTCGTGTAAATTATCATCAGTTGCAAATACCTGCATACGGAAAAGCTAGTACTTATAGTGCCGATGTGGGTTTTTTATATCAATTTTCTAAACGAGTAGGAATTGGTGCACATGTACAAAATGTGAGCAATACTTCATTTACCAATACGGCTAATTTTTCGCCCATTCCTTTGCTTATAGATTTTGGTGTTAGTTATAAAAGCACCGAGCAACTTTTACTAGTAGCCGCTCTACAACAATCGTTAATCCAAACGCCACAGCCCAAATTGGGAATAGAATACCAGCTCATACCCGCCTTAGCACTTCGAGGTGGACTCAGCTTTAATCAACTTAAACAATTTGCCGGAATTGGTTTAAAAATTAAGAAAATGTGTTTCGATTGGAGTATAAATAGCCAAAATACAGTAGGCACCGGATCTCAAATTTCGTTGCAATATGAGTTTTAGAAACGTTATTTGGATGTTTATACTGCTATTGGCTATACCCTTTACTAGGGTGCATGCCCAAGCAGATATAGACCCAGATATAGCTCAGGTTCTTGGCTATTTAGAATCTAGTTTGCAAGAAACTAGCAATTTCGAAGAACTTATAGATCGCTTAACTCAATATAAAGCACATCCTTTAAACATAAATAAGGCCACCGAAACCGAATTGCAGGCATTATGGGTGTTGAGTCCCTTACAAATTCATGCCTTACAAGCGCACCTATTGGCTAATGGGCCCATTATCGATTTATTGGAGTTACAGTCTATTGATAATTTTGATTCCCAAACCATTCGTTTACTCCGGCCTTTTGTGCAATTGGGTTTTAACAATCCGTTTTCTGGTAAAAAACTAGGCTCATTTTTTTTAGGTACGCACGATCTACTGGTTCGGTATAGACAAGATTTGCAAAAAGAGCAGGGCTATTTACCCGGTGATAGTTCACAAAATAGGTTTTTGGGTGGTCCGCAACATGTTTTGCTTCGTTATAGGTATGCATCTGGCAAAAATTTGTTAGTTGCTATACAGGCAGAGAAAGATCCCGGTGAAACGTTTTTTAGAAAGAATCAACCCCTTGGTTTCGACTTTGTTTCGGGCCATGTTGAACTAAAACAAGTTGGGCCCTTTAAAAAAGTGGTTTTGGGCGATTATAATTTGCAATTTGGTGAAGGATTATCTTTGTGGTCTGGTATTGGATTTGGTAAAAGTAGCTTGTTGAGTTCCATTGCTAAACAAGAAATAGGTTTAAGGTCGTATTCTTCTGTTAATGAAGGCTTCTTTTTTAGAGGTTTAGCTACTCAAATTGCTGTAAAAAGGGTACAAATCATTCCATTTTACTCCAATCGAAATTTAGATGCCAGCATACAAGATAGTGCGGGTATTTCTAGTGTTAATTTGAGTGGCTTACACAGAACTGCTTCTGAATTATCTTATAAAAAAACGTTAAATCAGCAGGTGTATGGAACAGCTTTAACCTATAAGTTTCATGGAGTAAGTGTTGGATTAACAGGCTACCATTCGCAGTTCAATAGAAACTTCCAAGCCGGCCAAGATCCATATAATCAGTTTAAATTCTCCGGAAGATCACTCTCTAATTTTAGCGTAAATTATCATTTCTCGGTAGCCAATACCTACTATTTTGGCGAAGTAGCCAAAGCTTCAGTCGGCAAATCGGCTTATTTAGTTGGCTTGTTATCTAGCTTGTCACCTACCCTTACCTTGGGATTGTTGTACAGAAATTATCCGGTTTCTTATCCTTCGTTTTACAATGCAGCCATCGCCGAATCTAGCAACAGCATCAACGAAAAAGGTTTTTATTCGGGCCTAGCAGTTAAATTTCACCCAAAATGGGAGTGGAGTTTTTATACCGATGTATTCAGTTTCCCATGGCTTGGTTTTGGGGTAAATGCTCCATCCAATGGATCTGAAATACTCAGTTTGATCACCTAT
>CANGZX010000091.1 GCA_947458775.1 Sphingobacteriaceae bacterium
ACCAACCAAATGGGTTGGGTTTTAGAAGTAGTAAATAGCGATACGCCAAGCTATGAACTGAATGCGAAAGGCTTGTTGGTGGAAGTGTTTTCGGAAGTAACAAAGCCAACAGGAGTATTATCTGCTATTAAATCGGGCAATGCCTTGGTATATGTGTTGGCAGGTATTTATAAAAGTCAACACCGCTTAGATGAGGTATTTATTCTCAATCAAGCAGGATTTTTGTGTGAAGCCAATAGCAGCAATGTTTTTGTAGTGTACGATAAAAAAATATATACGCCCTCTTTGCAAGAAGGCTGTATTGCCGGGGTTATGCGCCAAGTAGTGATTGGCTTGGCTAAGAAACACGGTTTCGAAGTGCTCGAAGCACAACTAAATCCAGCCATTTTAGCGCAAGCAGATGAAGTGTTTTTAACCAATGCTAGCAAGGGTATCCAGTGGGTATTGGGTTACGATAACAAGCGTTATTTCAATAACGTTTCTAAATTTTTAATTGAAGAATTAGCTAAATTATAAGCGAACGCCCCTAAGAAATTCTTCTATTCCCATTTTTTTCTTGCCTTCTAACTGCATTTCTTTCAACGAAAGGTAACCGTCTTTTGCTGCAAATTTTAGGTAGCTTTTGTGGTCGGTGCTGAAAGTTCCTGCAGGAATTTCGGGTTTGCCCGGTTCTATCTCCGCACTAAATATTTTAAGCGTTTTATCACCCAAAACCGTAAAAGCAGTAGGGTATGGACTTAAACCTCGAATCTGGTTGTGAATTTGTTCAGCAGCCTTATTCCAGTCAATTTCGCAATCGCCTTTAAACAGTTTTGGTGCATGTTTAGTATCGGAATTTAGCTGTTGTGGGCTAGCTTTAAGCGTGCCACTGGCCAATTCTCGGAGTGTTTTTACTAGAAGTTGAGCACCTTCCACTTTCATGCGATCGTGTAGTTCGCCGGCTGTTTCGTTCGGGCCAATGGGCATTTTTTCTTGCAACAGAATATCGCCTGTATCAATTTCGTGTTGTAATTTAAAGGTGCTAACACCTGTTTCTTTTTCTCCATTTAAAATGGCCCAATTAATAGGAGCAGCTCCTCTGTACTTAGGGAGTAAAGAACCGTGTACGTTCACCGTTCCTTTGGGAGGTAGGTTCCATACCGTTTCGGGTAACATGCGGAAGGCTACCACGACCTGTAAATCAGGTTTTAGTGCGCTTAATTGGGCAATAAATTCGGGATCTTTTAATTTTAATGGTTGCAGTGTGTGCAAACCTTGCTCTTGGGCATATTGTTTTACTGCCGATTCGCTCAGTTTTTGACCCCTTCCGGCAGGTTTATCGGGAGCGGTAACTACACCCACTATGTTGTAGCCTGCATGTAGCAATGCCTTTAGCGATTCTACAGCAAAATCGGGCGTACCCAAAAAAACAATTCTCCAGCTACTCATTAGGGGTATATCAAATATTTTTTTCGAATCAATTTAAAACGGCTTAGTGCGGGTTCCCAACTTTTGCGAATGGCCCGGGCACTTTTGCCTTGTATGATTTGTTGTTTTAAACTAGCGGTGCCAGCTAATTTGTCAAAATTACCCATTTGCGGATAGTTTTTATTGTCAAAAAATGCTTTTTTATTTGGATAGGCCTTGTAAAAAGTAATTAACCAATCTAAATTAAGCTGTTCACCAATTTTCTGGTTGCTTAAATCTAATCCATAGCAATTTTGGCCTAGGTGAATTGGGTTTTCGCTCATGCCTGGAATAGATTTAGGGCTAAAGGCATACGAAAATTTACCTTCTAAAGCCGGAGCGCCCAATACTTGAAATGGGTGGTAGGTACCTCTTCCTTGGCTAATGATGGTTCCTTCGAACAAACATAAGCTAGGATACAGTAAAATGGCTTGTTGACTATTTAAATTGGGCGATGGTTTAATAGGTAAGGCGTATCGATCTTTATGGGTATAATTAGCTACCGGAATTACGTTTAAATTGCACTGAATTCCATCTTTCAACCATTTTTCGCCATTAATCATTTGTGCGTATTCGCCAATAGTCATGCCATATACAATAGGCACGGGATGCATGCCTATAAAAGATTTGAAGGCTGGTTCGAGTACGGGGCCATCTACATAAAAGCCATTCGGATTGGGTCGGTCTAAAACCAGTAAGGGGATGTTGTTTTCGGCACAAGCCTCCATAACGTAGTGTAGGGTAGAGATGTAGGTGTAAAAACGTGCGCCTACATCCTGAATATCGAAAACAACTACGTCTAAACCTTTTAAATCGTCGGCACTAGGTTTTAGATGTTTGCCATATAGGGAGATAATAGGTATTCCTGTTTTTTCGTCGATGTTGTTGGCAATGCTTGCCCCATTGCTACTTTCACCTCTAAATCCGTGCTCGGGCGCAAAAATTTTGCTTGGCAAAAAACCGGCAGCCACCAGGCTGTCTACACTTAGTTTTTGCCCAATGGTAGAGGTAATGTTTACCACCAAGCCGATTTTTTTATTTTTTAATAATGGGAAATACGCTGCTGTTTGGTTGGCTCCCGGGCTCATGCTGGCTACTTGCGCTTCTGCGGCAAAATAAGTGTTTTGTAGAAGTAAAAAAGCTATGGCAAGTTGTTTTATCATTTGGTCTGTAAAGGTCTTATCAGAAAAATTTGCACCTTTGCTAAGGTACAAAAAATAGTATTTCCTTGAATTTTAGCTTTTATCTAGCCCAGCGTCTTACCCTAAAATCTAAACGAACCTTTTCGAAGTTAATCGTGCGGATGTCGGTATTGGCTATTGCACTCGGCGTAGCGGTTATGATCCTTTCTATGGCCATTGTAAAAGGCTTTAAGCAGGAAATTAGAGAAAAGGTGCGTGCTTTTTCGGGCGATGTGCAGGTACTTAAAAATGATTTAAATTATTCGCTCGAAAACTCGAGCTTCAGTTTACCTAAATCTGTTTTAGAAGAACTACAGAGCGATTCTTCCTTGCTTTCTGTACAAGCATTTGCCACCAAGCCGGGTATTATTAAGGTAAATAACGAAATTGAAGGGGTTGTGCTCAAGGGTATCGATGATAGCTATTCGGCTAAAAGCATTCAGTCTATATTGGTTTCGGGCAGGTCCATCAATTTTGCCGATACCGTGCAGGCACAGAAAGAAATTTTAATATCTACCCACACCGCCAGGTTATTGCATGTGAAAGTAGGCGATGATTTTGTGATGTATTTTGTGCAGGAGCCACTCCGTAAACGGAAATTTACCGTGGTGGGCGTGTATAATTTAGGGGTAGAGGAGGTAGATAATTCCTATGTAATTGGTAGCCTATCGCTCATTAGAAGACTGAACAATTGGTCCGATAGCCAAGTTGGTGGTTATGAAATTAGATTGAAAGATTTTAATCGGTTGGAAGAGCGGGCAGCGGCCATTCATCAAAGTTTACCTATTGAAGAAAAGGCTTTTACGGTTAAAGAATTGTACCCTACTATTTTTCAGTGGTTATCTCTGCTAGATATTAATACCCAAGTGGTTTTTGCCTTAATGTTGGCTGTGGCGCTCATCAACATGGTATCGGCATTGCTTATAATGATTTTAGAGCGTACCACCTTCATCGGCTTGTTAAAAGCATTGGGAAGTACAAATTGGGCTATCCGCAAAATATTTTTATACCAAGCGGTGTATATTATTGGATTGGGCTTGCTCCTGGGTAATGTTTTGGGGCTGGGTTTTGGCCTCGTGCAGCAGTATACACACGTTTTGCCCTTAGATGAGGCTTCGTATTACATGAATTTTGTGCCTATTCAATTAGAATGGATGGATGTAATTTGGATTAACCTCGGAACGCTTAGTGTTTGTTTGCTGGTGCTCTTGCTGCCAAGTATGCTCATTAGTCGTATACTGCCGGTAAAAGCCCTACGTTTTTCGTAATTAGCTTATTTTCTTTG
This sequence comes from Sphingobacteriaceae bacterium, assembly GCA_947458775.1. Taxonomy (GTDB): domain Bacteria; phylum Bacteroidota; class Bacteroidia; order Sphingobacteriales; family Sphingobacteriaceae; genus JAIPAN01. Next base: position 3,913 of record CANGZX010000091.1, read on the forward strand.
CCTCATTCCAAAACACATCCATTTCTTCTAAGCTCATTTCTTTGAGGTTTTTACCTAATTCTTGCGCTTTGCTTTCTAAATATTGAAAGCGTTTAATGAATTTTTTATTGGTTTTTTCTAAGGCATCTTCGGGGTTAATGTTTATGAAGCGTGCGTAATTAATGAGAGAGAATAACAAATCGCCAAATTCGCCCTCGGCTTTTTCGAGGTCAATTTTTTCGGTAGAAGTAGCATTAAATTCGTTTTTAAATTCTTGCATTTCTTCTTCTACCTTTTCCCAAACTTGGCTTTTTTCTTCCCAATCAAAACCAACT
>CANGZX010000092.1 GCA_947458775.1 Sphingobacteriaceae bacterium
AAGTATTTCTGACGAACTATTGGTACAAGAAATTAGCATCGACTCTCCGTTAAACTTGGCGCAAATAGATGCCAAATTTTTCCGCATTCTTTCTCAATTCGAACCCTTTGGCCCCAAAAATATGTCGCCGGTATTTAGGGCCAGCGGCGTAGAACTAGCTGGTGCTATTGGCATTGTGGGCGATAAACACTTAAAAATGCAGGTAAAACAAGGCGATTCGAACGTTTTCGATTGCATTGGATTTGGCCTAGGAAAGCTCAAAGAAGCGCTTTTACGGAGCAATGGCTTCGATATGTGTTTTAGTATTGAAGAAAATAGTTGGAAAGATAGACGAAACATTCAGTTAAACATCAAAGACATTCGTATTTTAGAGGGCAACAACGTGTTATGATTTTAAAAGCAGAAAACCTTATAAAAAAATATAAACAACGCACCGTGGTAAACAACGTGTCGTTTGAAGTTGCTCAAGGTGAAATTGTGGGTTTATTAGGCCCTAACGGCGCCGGCAAAACCACTTCTTTTTACATGATAGTGGGCTTAATTAAGCCTAACGAGGGGCATGTTTATTTAGAGGATGAAGATATTACCGAAGACCCCATGTACCGACGAGCACAAAAAGGAATTGGCTATTTGGCTCAAGAAGCTTCCGTTTTTAGAAAACTAACAGTTGAAGATAATATCATGGCCATTTTAGAAATGACCGAGCTTTCTAAAGAAGAGCAAAAAGCCAAATTAGAGGAGTTAATAGAGGAATTTAGCCTCGAAAAAGTTCGTAAAAACCGTGGAGATTTACTCTCGGGTGGAGAGCGCAGACGAACTGAAATTGCCCGAGCATTGGCTGCCGACCCTAAATTTATCTTACTTGATGAGCCTTTTGCCGGTGTTGACCCTATAGCGGTAGAAGAAATTCAATCTATTGTAGCCAAATTAAAGTTACGCAACATTGGTATTTTAATTACCGACCATAACGTGCAAGAAACACTTTCTATAACCGATAGGGCCTACCTACTTGCGGAAGGAAAGATAATGCTCACTGGCACTCCTGCCGAAATTGCAAACAATGAATTGGCCCGTAAATTTTATTTGGGTCAGCATTTCGAGTTGCGCAAAAAAGTTTAGCAAAAAAAACCGACATGACTTTAGTCAACTCTTTTTTTACCTGGATTATGAAAAAGCGCATGCACCAGATTGAGCTTTTCATGAAATATCCGCATGAGGTGCAAGAAGAATGGCTGCATAATTTAGTAGATACCGCTAAAAATACCGAATGGGGCAAAAAATATGGCTATGCCGATATAAAATCCTCCGACGAGTTTAAGAACAGGGTGCCCATACAAACCTACGACACGCTAAAACCTTATATTGAGCGCATGTTGGCCGGAGAGCAGGCCGTATTGTGGCCCTCCGAAATTAAATGGTTCGCCAAGTCGTCGGGTACTACCAATGACCGTAGTAAGTTTATACCAGTTAGCGAAGAATCACTTGAAGAATGCCATTATAAAGGAGGTAAAGATTTACTATCTATATACTGCAATAACCGCCCCGAAAGCAAAATATTTACAGGAAAATGTCTGGTTTTAGGTGGAAGTTCTAAGGTTAATCAACTGAATACCGATGCCTCCTACGGCGATTTATCTGCCGTATTGATCAAAAATTTACCCATTTGGGCCGAATTTTACCGTACCCCTGATCAATCGATCACCCTTCTCGAAAATTTTGAAGAAAAAATAGAGAAAATGGCCCAAGCCACCCTCGATGTGAATGTAACCAACATTTCGGGAGTGCCTACTTGGAATGTGGTGCTTGCTAAACGCATTTTAGAGTTAAGTGGCAAATCGCATTTGCTAGAAGTTTGGCCAAATTTGGAATTGTATTTTCATGGTGCGGTGAATTTTACACCCTACCGAGAGTAGTTCAAGCAACTCATTCCATCGGACCAAATGTATTATTTGGAAACCTACAATGCCTCGGAAGGATTTTTTGGCATACAAGATTTACCTAATTCCGAAGAGTTATTGTTGATGCTAGATTACGGGATTTACTACGAGTTTTTGCCCATGGAGCATATTGATGAGGAGCAGCCAAAAACCCTGAGTTTAAACGAGGTAGAGTTGGATAAAAATTATGCACTCATTATTTCTACCAATGCAGGCTTGTGGCGATACCAAATTGGCGATACCATTAAGTTTACGTCACTATCACCTTACCGTATTCAAATTACCGGGCGCACCAAACATTTTATAAATGCCTTTGGCGAAGAATTAATTATTGACAATGCCGAAAAAGCCTTGGCTAAGGCTTGTGCCGAAACGGCTTGTGCTATAACAGAATATACCGCCTGCCCTATTTACTTTAAGGGCAACGAGGCTGGTGCCCATGAATGGATTATTGAATTTGAAAAAGTACCCAAAGACCTTACTCGTTTTACCGAAATTTTGGACCAAAACCTACGGGAACTCAACTCCGACTACGATGCCAAGCGTTATAAAGATATGGCTTTGGGCCTACCTAAAATTCACCAAGCTCCTACAGGAACTTTTTATACGTGGATGAAAAACCGAGGAAAATTAGGCGGACAACACAAGGTACCTCGTTTGGCCAACGAACGGAAATATGTGGAAGAAATTTTGAAATTGCTCTAGTTACACCTTCTTAGGAAATAAGAGAGAGGCGATTATACTGGCACTTAAAATAAGCAAAATAACCACCAAAGAGTGCAGGGTATTAAATCCTACTTGTACCAAATAATGGTGCGCTAACATTTTAAATCCAATAAATACCAGCAATATAGAAAGCCCAATTTTGAGGTATTCGAATTTATGAATAATGTTTACCAATAAAAAGAACATAGATCGTAAGCCCAAAATGGCAAAAATATTAGAGAAGAATACGATATAGGGATCTTTGGTTACCGAGAAAATAGCTGGAATAGAATCTACAGCAAATAATAAATCGGTAAACTCTACCACCAATAGCACAATAAAAAGGGGTGTAATAAACCATTTTCCCGCTTGCTTAATAAAGAATTTACCGCCCCCATACTCGGTGGCTACCGGAAAATACTTGGCTGCAAACTTAACCACTTTGTGATTTTCTGGATCTAGCGATTCATCGTCGTTTCTGCCAAAAAACATGGCGGCTCCAGTATACACTAAAAATGCACCGAAAACATACATAACCCAACTAAACTTGGCCAACAAAGCCGCTCCCATAAAAATGAACAGAAAGCGCAAACACAGCGCACCTATAATGCCCCAAAACAATACCCTATGGTAATACTTTTCTTCTACCGAAAAAGCAGAGAATATAAGTACCATCACAAAAATATTATCTACCGAAAGGGCGTACTCCACCACATAGCCGGTAATAAATTCCAGCGCTAAATTTTGGCGGTAATACTGCAAATTCGTACCAAAATCTTGCACATATGAAGGAATTGTTTGGCCGTATTGTTTGGTAATTTGCTGCAACTGGTCTGCAGTTTGAATTTGATGCAGTATATCGCCTTTGACTAAGAGCAATACATAAAATGCCAAGGCAAATGATACCCAAATAGCACTCATAATAGCCGCTTCTTTAAATCCTACACTGTGCTGTTTTTTATTAAATACGCCCAAATCTATGGCTAACATGCAGCCTATAAAAAGCAAAAAACAGGCAAAAAAGATGAATTCTGAATGCATTAGTTGGTGCGTTGGGTGGTATAAAGAACCAAGTTTTCTAAATGGTTTCGGTGCGTATCGCTACCTCGTTTGGCTATTGAGTCAAAGGCTTCTTGTTGGTAGCGTTTCATTTGTGTTTCGGCATAGGCCAAGCCGCCGCTTTGGCGCACAAAATCGAGCACCATTTGTACTTGATTGGGCTCATCGCTCTTGTTTTTAATGATGTTAATGATGCGTCTTTTTTCGGATCGATTACTTTGTTGCAAGGCATAAATCAAGGGCAAGGTCATTTTCTTTTCTTTGATGTCGATGCCTAAAGGTTTTCCAATTTGATCAAATCCAAAATCAAATAAATCGTCTTTCAGTTGAAAAGCAATGCCAATTTTTTCACCAAACAAACGCATGCGTTCTATTTCTTCTTCCGTAGCGCCAGCCGAAGCGGCGCCACAGGCACAGCAAGACGCAATTAAAGAGGCTGTTTTTTTACGAATCACTTCAAAATAAACAGCTTCATCAATATCTA
>CANGZX010000093.1 GCA_947458775.1 Sphingobacteriaceae bacterium
CACCAAGAAACAAGCGAAAATATAAGGCAGGTTAAGCGTTTTTACCGCATTAATAACCGTTAATGCGGGGTTGTTGCTAGCCTCCGCAATAGCTTTGTTTTGTTTGCCTTCTACCAATTCTGTTTTTACAGTGTTTACTTTATCTTTCAGCAAAATTTTACCTGCAGTGCCTACCAAGGTGGTAGATAGCACGATCCACAAGGTAAATTGGGTAAGACCCACTAAGCCAATGCCTATAATTTTACCCATCATGAGTTGAAATGGTTTTACCGACGAAATAACGACCTCTACAATGCGGCTTGTTTTTTCTTCGATAACACCACGCATGACTTGGGCACCATAAATAAATAGCGACATATAAATGAGAATGGCGGCGGCAAAGCCAATGGCATAAGCGGCCCCGGCACTGCTATCTTTTTCGCCTTCGGCGGTTAACTCTTTCGAATCTATGCTGATATCGGGTTTAATGGTTGCTAGGGTTTTGGCATCAATACCGGCATCTTTTAATTGTTTGTTCCGTAAAATTTCTTCCAATTGCGCATTGATGGTACTCAAGGCAGATAAACCTACTTTCTTTTTCGAATACAATTCTACCTTGCTCAATTGTTCAATATCTTTCGGAATATGCAAAATAAAGCCATCTTCGTTGGTGGCCGCTTCTTTTTTGGCTTCTGCAAAGGATGTTTTTCCTGCGCTAAAACTTACGGTTTCGGTATTTTTAAATTCCGATGTAAAAATTCCACTATCGTCATACACCTGTACTTCGGTGGCCTTATCTGCACCGTTTACCGATAAGTAGGCAATAAGGGCGTACATCGCAATAATGAGGGCGGGCACCAAAAAAGTCATCAATAAAAACGATTTCTTTTTTACACGAGTGAGGTATTCACGCTGAATGATGAGTAAAACTTTGTTCATAAAATTAGTTGCTTACTTTTTGAATAAAAATTTCGTTTATGCTGGGTATCACTTCGCTTAGTTGCTGAATTTGAATGTGCGGCAATAGGTAGCTTAATACTTCATTAGGCGTTTTACCCTCCGCTATTTTAATACGAATTTCGTGTGCATTTCCAGTTGATACAATACTAAATAAACCGGTTTTTTCGGCAGGAAATTGCCCCGTAAATTCGATACGAAAGGTATTGTTGCGGTAGCTGTTTTTAATGTCACTTACCTTACCATCTAAAATTTTATGCGATTTATTAATCAGCGCAATGCTGTCGCACAATTGCTCTACCGATTCCATACGGTGGGTAGAAAAAATAATGGTTGCACCTTTTTGGTTCAATTCTAAAATTTCTTTGGTAATGATTTCGGCATTTACCGGGTCGAAACCCGAAAAAGGTTCATCTAAAATAATGAGCTCCGGTTCGTGCAATATGGTGGCTACAAACTGCACTTTTTGTTGCATGCCTTTACTTAAATCTTCTACTTTTTTGTTCCACCAGCCTTGCATATCCATTTTCTCGAACCAATATTTTATACGCTTAGTGGCCTCAGCTCTCGACAGTCCTTTGAGTTGGGCAAGGTATAAGGCTTGTTCGCCAATTTCCATTTTTTTGTACAAACCTCGTTCTTCGGGCAGGTAGCCAATTTTGGCAATGTGTTTGGGGTTTAACTTTTCTCCGTTAAAAAATACATCGCCACTATCGGGTGCCGTAATCTGGTTAATAATGCGAATTAAGGAGGTTTTTCCTGCACCATTTGGACCTAATAGCCCAAAGATGCTGCCTTTTTCAATATCCATGCTCACATCATCGAGGGCACGGTGTTGGGCATACTGTTTTACAATGTGTTGGATGCGTAACATGCGATCTATTTTTTTATTTAGATGTTTGATGAGAATTTAAGTTACAAAAAAACCCATCCTTTTATAGGATGGGTTTCTTTATTATCCGAAGTATTCTTTCATCCGTTCGAAAAAGCTTTTTTCGCCTTTGCCCGGTTGGGGTTTAAAATTGGGCGATGCTTGTAGTTTTTCTACCAGCTCTCGTTCTTCTTTAGAAAGGGCTTTCGGTGTCCAAATGTTTACATAAATTAATTCGTCGCCACGGTGGTACGAGTTTACTTCGGGTATACCCTTTCCTTTTAAGCGCAATATTTTTCCGGCTTGGGTACCGGCATCAATTTTCAATTTGGCCTTGCCATCAATGGTGGGTACTTCTACGCTGGCTCCCAAGGCGGCATCGGCAAAACTGATGTATAAATCGTAAATAATGTTAAATCCATCACGTTTCAATGTTTCGTGCTCAATTTCTTCAATCAAAATAATTAAGTCGCCGGGTACGCCACCACGTGGGGCTGCATTGCCCTTGCCACTCATAGAAAGTTGCATGCCTTCGCTTACGCCGGCCGGTATTTGAATGCTGATGGTTTCTTCGCCACGGCTTAAGCCCTCACCATGGCACGTACCACATTTGGCTGTAATTTCAGAACCTTCGCCGTTACAAGTAGGGCAGGTGCTGGTGGTTTGCATTTGGCCCAATATGGTATTGGTTACCCGGCGTACGGCGCCACTACCGCCACAGGTACGGCAGGTGCTTACCGACGATTTGTCTTTTGCCCCCGAACCGCTACAGCTTTGGCAAACTACTTGCTTGTTTACTTTTATTTTTTTCTCAACGCCTTTGGCTATTTCTTCGAGGGTTAGTTTTACTTTAATACGCAGGTTGCTGCCACGGGCCACACGGCGTCCGCCACGTGTTGATTGCCCACCGCCGAAAAAGCTATCGAATGGGCTACCGCCACCACCACCGAAAATATCGCCAAATTGGCTAAAAATATCTTCCATGTTCATGTTTCCGGCTCCGCCACCAAAGCCACCTTGTCCGGCTCCGGCATGTCCAAATTGGTCGTAACGTTGTTTTTTCTCCGCGTTGCTTAATACCTCGTAGGCCTCGGCAGCTTCTTTAAATTTATCTTCGGCAGCTTTATCGTCGGGGTTTTTATCCGGATGGTATTTAATGGCTAGCTTGCGGTAGGCCTTTTTAATTTCATCGGCCGAAGCGCTTTTGCTTACACCGAGTATGTCGTAATAATCTCTTTTAGCCATACACTTATTGTCCTACAACTACTTTAGCAAAACGGATTACTTTATCATTTAAGTAATAGCCTTTTTCTAGTTGATCTACTATTTTACCTTTTAATTCATCGCTTGGGGCCGGTATATTGGTAATGGCCTCGTGAATATCGGCATCAAAAACCTGACCCTGGGTATCCATTTCTTTAAGCCCCAATTGGCTTAGGGTATTTTTTAATTTATGCTGAACCAAGGCAACGCCCTCTTTTATTGGGGCTACTTCGGTGGCTTGTTCCATCGATTTAAGTCCACGCTCAAAATCGTCTAATACGGGTAGTAGCGAAATAATGACTTCCTTGCCTGCTGTTTGCAACAATTCTATACGCTCTTTACTGGTGCGGCGTTTAAAATTATCGAATTCAGCATAAAGGCGTAGGTATTTATCGTTTGCTTCGCTTACTTGTGCTTGTAGTGCTACTAGCGGATCAATTGCTTTTTCTGCTTTGCTACTTTTTTTTGTTTTAGACATGTTTCAATTTCCTTTTTCTTTTGCATACCAAAATTGTTGCCAAAGTCATTTTCCCGACAAGCTGTCAGTGCTTTTTTATCGGTAGTACACAAATTGTCGGCTTTTATATGCTGGCTTTTTCTTGTACTTGACCGTTATCGCAGTTAAGTATGCGTGCCGGGTGGGTGCGTATAATGTGGTAATCGTGTGTGGCTAAAACCACAGCCGTACCGGTTTGACTAATTTGATGCAATAATTGAGCAATTTCTTCCGAAGTTTCGGGATCGAGATGGCCAGTAGGCTCATCGGCTAAAATTACTTCTGGGTTGTTTAATAAAGCACGAGCAATAACTACACGTTGCTGTTCTCCACCCGATAGTTCGTGTGGCATTTTAGCAATTTTTGAGCGTAAACCCACTTTATCCAATACTTCGCGAATACGGGCTGAAATTTCAATTTCGTTGGTCCAGCCGGTGGCACGTAGTACAAATTCTAGGTTTTTTTCTACGCTACGATCGGTAAGTAATTGAAAATCTTGAAATACGATGCCAATTTTTCTACGCAAAAAAGGCACTTCAGTGGTTGTTAATTTCTTTAAATCGTAGCCGGCCACTACACCTTCGCCTGTTTTTATATGCAAATCGCC
>CANGZX010000094.1 GCA_947458775.1 Sphingobacteriaceae bacterium
TTAATAGTGGTATTTGGTGAAGTAACCACTACGTTGTAACGAAAATAAGCATCTCTACTATTGGCAAAATAGTACCCATTTTTACTCGTCAATACGTTTTTACCATTTACAATTTTACCCCCTCCGGTATAGGTGCCAATTCGGGTGCCCATGTTATAGGTAAGGTATTCGGTGGTTAAAACCGCATCGCCATCAACCATGCGCACACGGCGTGTAAGCAGGGCAATTTTGGTATTGCCATTGTAGTTTAGCGTATCCGAATAAATTTTAGTGCCACTTGTTTGCGTAATAACTACATTCCCAAAGGCGTCAAAGGTGTTTTGGGCTTGATTAAATAAAGCACTATCTGCCGATAGGGTAGAACCATCTTGCGAAAAAACTGGGCGTATTACTTTTAATAAATCTACATTGGGCATGCCAATTATTTTTAGCGACGACACCAATTGTACCCGAGACTTTTGCTGACCTTTAGCAGCTAGTACCAGGCCTAGTAGCAAGAAAGTGAATACGAGTTTTTTCACCCTACAAAATTAGTTTTTTGGCTAAGGATATTAATAAATAAATTTGGATAATGTTAGCCACCGAAAAATTCACTCAGTTTATTCAGCAAAACGCACTTTTTAATCCAGATGAGCGTGTTTTGTTGGCACTTAGTGGCGGTAAAGACTCGGTATTAATGGCTCATTTATGTAAGGCCGCTGGCTATAGATTCGGTTTGGCGCATGCAAATTTTGGCTTACGGGCTGCCGAATCTGATGAAGATGAACAGTTTTGCGAAGAGTTGGCCAAGCAATTGAATGTACCTTTTTATACTACCCGTTTTCAAACTGAAGCCTATGCCCAAGCGGAGCAACTTTCTATTCAAATGGCTGCCCGCGAACTTCGCTACCAGTGGTTAGAACACCTGAGGCAAAGCGAAGGCTACCACTATGTTGCGGTAGCCCACCATCAAAACGATAGTATAGAAACCATCCTATTAAATTTGGTACGGGGAACCGGCGTAAGCGGCTTGCATGGTATTTTAGCCAAACGAGATTTTTTAATTCGGCCCCTTTTATATCTAAAAAGAGAAGAAGTAGATGCCTTGGTAGCGCAAGAAGGTTTCTTGTTCCGCGAAGATTCTTCCAACCAATCGGTGAAATACGCCCGCAATAAATTAAGACACGAGGTGGTGCCGGTACTCAAAGAGCTAAACCCGTCTTTAGAACATACTTTTGAGCAAAACGCCCGCAGAATGGCCGAATTGGAAGCGCTATTGCACCAACATGTAGCCGAATTGGAAGCGCAACTTTTCGAAACAACTGCAGATGGCGCTGTGCGCATTGCCTTGGCTTCGTTAAAAGCATTACATCCACAAAAAACCCTTTTGTTCGAATTGTTTAAACCTTATGGTTTTACCGAATCGGTATTGGCCGATTTATGCACCAGTTGGGATGGTCAAGCCGGCAAAGTGTTTCAATCGGCAACACACGAACTCTTACTCGATCGCGATTGCTTGTACCTGAGCAGCGCCCTTTCGACAAGCCCGGTAGCCACAACGGTACAGTCCAATCAAACAGAATTGAGCTGGAACCAGCAGCACTATACCTTGCAGAACATCGATATTGCCGACTTCGTGTTAGAAAAAACAAATCAAAAAGCGCAACTAAATGCCGACTTGTTGGTATACCCTTTAGTACTGCGTTCTTGGCAGGTAGGCGATAGTTATCAACCCCTGGGCATGCAGGGCCAAAAAAAATTGAGCGATTTATTTATCGAACATAAAATTCCGAGAAACCAAAAAGACAGCACCTTGGTACTGCAAAATGGCAACGGCGATATTTTGTGGGTAGCCGGTATGCGCATACACGAACGTTATAAAGTTGACTCGAACACTAAAAAAGTGCTTATATTAGCACCTAACGCTTAAGCTATGAGTTTACCCAGTACCTATACCGAAAAACAATACCTCGGCCGCGATTATAACCGCATCAGCATTCGTATGGTGATGGCCTTGTTTTGTTTTGCCGCCTATTATTTTTCTGAAAATGAAGCCAATGCCGAATTATTTTTGGTGGTGGGTTTCGGTATTTTGGTATTGTCTATTTTGATGATGTTTTTGATGCACTTTAGAACCCGCATACAAAACAAAAGCATTTTGCTCGATGGTTTATGGACTACCAAATTGGTAAAAATAGATTTAGAGAGCATTGTAAAAGTAGAGCGCCAAGCCTACAGCCGCTATTTCATAAACAACCCGGTATACAATTTGCATAAAAATGGAACCATTCGGTTCTATGCCGGTGGCAAGGATGCCATTTACCTCACCGATAAAGACAATTTTGTATATGTAGTGGGTAGCCAACACCCCAACGAATTGTTGCTGGCTATTAAAGAAGCCATCAAAAAATAACACCCCATCCGTTTCCGAATGAGGTGCATCTTCTAATTTATTGCTTACATTTTTAAGCCTATTTCACGTAGGCGCTCATCCAGGTATTCGCCGGCGGTCATATCCATATAGTCTTTCGGATTTTCTGCATCTATACACGATTCCAAGCAGGTTAAATCCATATCCGATTTCGGGTGTAAAAAGAAAGGCACCGAAAAACGAGAATTTTTCATGAGCTCACGAGGAGGGTTTACCACCCGGTGTGTGGTAGATTTTAGTTTATTATTGGTTAAACGTTGCAACATATCGCCCACGTTTACCACAATATCTTCGCCATGTGCTTTCACCGGGAACCATTGTCCATCACGGGTAAGTACTTCTAAGCCATCGGCGCTGGCGCCAATGAGTAAGGTAATTAAGTTGATGTCTTCATGCGCACCAGCACGTACGGCATCGGACGGTACGCTATCGGGATCTTCAATAGGGAAGTAGTGAATGGCCCGTAAAATAGAATTGCCATTGTGTACCTTATTGTCGAAATAATTCTCGGGTAGCGCTAAATAATTGGCAATGGCCCGTAATAAATGCTTGCCCGAAGCCTCTAGGCTTTCGTATACCTCACGAGTAACGGAATTAAAACGAGGGTTTTCTCTTACGTCTATGTTGTCGGGGTATTCGTTTTTTACCGCATCGCCATCGCTCACGGTTTGGCCACGCTGCCAAAATTCTTTCAAATCGGGGGTTTTCGAATCTTTTGCTTTTTCTTTGCCTTTGCTGGTATAGCCACGTTGCCCAGCCAGTTCCGGTTTTTCGTAAGCCAATTTGGTAGCTTCGGGTAGGGCAAAAAAGTTTTTTACTTCGTGGTATAGCTCCTCAATTAATTGGGGGCTTAGGCCATGGTTGGCAATGGTTACAAAGCCGGTATCGTTATAGGCTTTGCCTAAATCGTCCGAAAATTTTTTCTTTTGTTCGGGGGTGCCGTAAACGTAATCGTTTAAGTCGAGGCGGGGAATATTTACTTCTGCCATAGGTTTTATATTGGGTACTCGAAGATACAGGGTTTTGGTTTAATTGCGAAATAAAGCTTTTTAGGAATGATAACGCAGGGATTGAACCTAAATTATGGTTGCCTATACCTGCAAAGAACGAGCTAAACACTAAAATTTCACATTTTTTTTGGCAATTGGCTCAGACCTTCTATATTTGCAATCCCAAAGGGAGATTAGCTCAGCTGGTTCAGAGCACCTGCCTTACAAGCAGGGGGTCACTGGTTCGAACCCAGTATCTCCCACCAAAAAGCCCTCCCGAAATTCGAGAGGGCTTTTTCTATGGCTTATACTTTTTGTTTACATTAAGCTAAGCGTCGATTTGCGCTTCTAGTTTTTCGATTACATCATCCTGTAAACGGTAACTAGTTAAACGCTTATCATCCGCATCTGCTTGCTTTTTAATTCCCTCTTTTATCCCATAGGTTTTTAGTATTTTTTCGTTCATTTGCTTAATAACAATGGAGCGAATGCGGCGCTGATTATCTAATGATTTAGTTTCAGTACCCAATACATCATTCATATCATGCGTATTCAAGCTCCCCGACTTTATAAAGGCTCTGAGTAGGGCTTTCTCTTGCTCCGTAAAGAAAATTCCTTGTCTTTTTTTTGTTCGCTGTGCTATTAGAAATACACTCAAGACTCCTACTAAAAGGATCCCGAATGTTATAATTTTGTTATTTAAACTACTTTTAGAGTAGAGTGGTCCCATATATTCAGAATCATCCAATATTTTTTTAATTGAA
>CANGZX010000095.1 GCA_947458775.1 Sphingobacteriaceae bacterium
AGCGAAAAAAAGTGGCATCTAAAAAGAAAAAAATAAGTAAAACAGCACGCATACTGCAAAAAATGAGCAGATAAGAAAAATGAAAATTAAATTTTGATAAAATTTTTAGCATTTTATAAATTTTATTTACATTTGAAAATAATAAACTAAAATTATGAGCAATACAGACAAATTGAAAGCCTTACAACTAACCTTAGATAAATTAGAAAAATCGTACGGTAAGGGTGCGGTAATGAAATTAGGCGATGAAGCCGTAGAACCACTAGAATCTATCTCTACAGGTTCATTAGGGCTAGATATTGCCTTGGGTATTGGCGGTTTACCTAAAGGTCGTGTAATTGAAATATACGGACCAGAATCGTCTGGAAAAACTACCCTAGCTACTCATGTTATTGCTGAAGCACAGAAAAAAGGCGGTATTGCCGCATTTATTGATGCCGAGCATGCTTTTGATAAATATTACGCCCAAAAATTGGGTGTTGATGTAGAAAATTTACTCATCGCTCAACCTGATAATGGCGAACAAGCCCTAGAAATCGCCGACAATTTAATACGTTCGGGCGCTATAGATATTATTGTTATCGATTCGGTAGCCGCCTTGGTACCCAAAGCCGAAATTGAAGGCGAAATGGGTGACTCTAAAATGGGTTTACAAGCACGTTTAATGTCGCAAGCCTTACGTAAACTAACTGGAACAATTGCCAAAACCGGATGCTGCTGCATCTTTATAAACCAATTGCGTGAAAAAATTGGGATCATGTTTGGCAACCCAGAAACAACGACTGGAGGAAATGCACTTAAATTTTATGCCTCTGTACGTTTAGATATTCGTCGTATTTCTCAAATTAAAGAAACCGATGAAGTAACGGGAAACCGAGTAAAGGTTAAAATTGTAAAAAATAAAGTGGCTCCTCCGTTTAGAATTGCAGAATTCGATATCATGTTTGGCGAAGGTATTTCTAAAGCCGGAGAGGTTGTTGATTTAGGTGTTGAATTTGAAATTATTAAAAAAGCAGGTTCGTGGTTTAGCTATGGCGATACCAAATTGGGTCAAGGCCGCGATGCTGTAAAACAGCTTTTATTAGAAAACCCGGAATTGATGGAAGAATTAGAAGCTAAAATTAAAGAGGTAGTAACTGGCGATAAGCTAGAGTTTAAACCTGAATAAGTTTAACTTGAAGATTAAAAAAGCCTCCGGATAATCTGGGGGCTTTTTTTGTTATAGAACATAAAATTTTTCTTTTAACTCTTTGGCGTATTTATCAAAATCAAAAAATGAAGCTTCAATAAACTTATTCCCTTTTCTTAAAAAAATTGACTTTTTCTTCATGTCATTATCAGGATTTGTATATGGATAAAGTCCACTATCTGAATAGGTTATATCTTTATATCCATCTCCATCAAAATCGCAATAAATCAATTTGTTTTTATAATTCTGATTGCTTCTATTAATATTAATGTTGTATTCAATCCAACTATTATCTCTGTCGAACCCCCCGGTTTTGTTTTGAAAATACACCTCTATTACCCAGTCTTTATGGTTGGTGGCGCCCATGCTTATAATGTCTTTTAAACCATCTTTATTTAAATCATCAAGAATATAATCGAAAACATTAATGGCATTTGTTAAACTTGATGAATATGGAATGTTTTTATTTTGAAAGGTACCGTTGCCATTATTTATCAATAATTCATTCTTAACATTTGTTCCTATTAATATATCATTAAATCCATCGGCGTTAACATCTTTAATTTTACTATAAAAAGCACAATCAGTATTCATTGTTACATACTGGTTATTAGTAAAATATGGGAAAGATGAAATACCCCAAAAAATGTAAGTATGGGTATTAGCTACAACTAACAAATCGGGTAAAAGATCACCATTCAGATCACCAACATCACCATGCTCGTGAGCTAGTCTATCCAATAATTCTTTAGGCTCAAGTTCTAATTTTACCAAATCATACCCGCCAATACCATCACTAATACATATAGTAACTGGCTCATTTGAGTTTGGTTTACCTTCATCTGCATGCCCGTGAATAACTAAGTCTACATAATTATCGCCATTTAAGTAAACCGGAGTCACTTTAGTGGGAGCGCCAATGAAACTGGTTTTATCATTTATTAAATTTTTTTCTTCAAATTTCAAAAGAGAGGGACTCCAAATCAGAAATGACAAATTAGCTTTTTTACCGTTAAAGGCAGCTCCTGCATTAAATACATCTATATACCCATCATTATTAAAATCACCGTTGCAAATGGCTTGTGTCCATACACAATAAGCATCTCCTTGAGGCAAAGCGAAAACTTCATAATTTTTTTGAAAAACTCCAATGTAAAAATCACTTAATACGTTTGTATTTTCCCAATATTCAGTGCCCCGTATTCTAGCATTTGAAGAAACTTTATACCCATTAAATACAACTTCATTTTTAAGAACTATTGACTTTGATATATTATTTTTAGTACATCCAAGTGAAAAGATTACTAGAATTAGAATTAAGTTCTTCATAATAAAATAAAAATTAAAAGCTCATTCGGGCCAATGGGGCAACGTCTTGCCCTACAAAATCGGCGGCTAAAAATTTGTAATACCCAGCAATGGCAATCATGGCGGCATTGTCTGTACAATATTCAAACTTGGGTATAAATACCTCCCAATTTTGTTGCTCGGCAAGTTCTTGCAGGGCTTTACGTAAGCCCGAGTTAGCAGAAACGCCGCCTGCAATGGCCACTTGACTAATACCATACAACTTAGCAGCTTTTGTAAGTTTGGCCAACAAAATAGTGATGATGCGGTTTTGTACACTAGCGCAAATGTCTTCCAAATGCTCTTGAATAAAATTAGGATTTTGTTGTACACCCTTATTTATAAAATACAATATGGAAGTTTTTAAACCACTGAAACTAAAGTTAAGGTCAGGAATTTGAGGTTCGGGAAAAGAAAATGCATGTGGGTTTCCGGCCTGTGCATATTTATCAACTAAGGGGCCGCCCGGGTAGGGCAATCCCAGGATTTTAGCCGTTTTATCAAAGGCTTCACCAGCTGCATCGTCAATGGTAGAACCCAGCACTTCCATATCAAAGTAATTTTTTACCAGTACAATTTGCGTATGCCCCCCCGAAACCGTTAAACATAAAAAGGGGAAATTTGGTTTAGGATTATCAATAAAATGTGCCAATATATGCGCTTGCATATGATTTACCTCAATTAAAGGCAGGTTTTTAGCTAAGGCGAATCCCTTTGCAAAAGAAGTTCCAACTAATAAGGAACCTAAAAGACCAGGGCCACGTGTAAAAGCTATCGCAGATAGCTCATTTTTGCTTATTTTAGCAGTTGAAAGCGCTTCTTGGACGGCAGGTACTATATTTTGCTGATGCGCCCTAGAAGCCAACTCGGGTACCACGCCACCATAATGTTGGTGAACGGCTTGAGTCGCAATGATGTTGGAACGTATTTCACCGTTTACACAAACGGCAACCGAGGTTTCATCGCATGAAGATTCTATTCCGAGTATAGTAGTCAAGGGAGCTTATTAAAGTTAAAACGTACAAAACTATCAAAAAAGCAGTAAAAATAACGCTATCGGTACTAGTATCTCTTCTGTTGATGCTAGTTTCCTTGTTGTTTTCACTCCAATTTAAGCCCGTTCAAACCTATGTTGCACAACGCATTGCCGGCTACCTATCTAGCGAATTACACACCAAGGTAGAAATAGCTGGCTTGCATGTTAAACCCTTCAGATCTATTGAATTAGAAGGGTTTTTACTCGAAGATTTACAACACGATACCCTGTTGTATACGCAACATGTTTCTGTAAAAATAAATAGATTTTCACTCAAAAAAAGACAATTATTTATTGCCGAATTGGGAATAAATAAAGGGCAATTTTTTTTAAAAAAATACAAAAACAAACAAAGCAATCTGAGTTTCTTAATTCGCTATTTTAGCAGCACCGATACCACAAAAAGTAGACCTTTTGATGTGCGCCTGAGTAACATCAAGTTGAGTGATATGGCGTTCAAATACCGCAATTACGGCGTTAACAGAAAAACTAAAAGCATAAACTTTAGCGACCTGGATCTTAGCGACCTAAATGGAGAAATTTTAGTTATAATCCTTGAAGGTAGCACTATTACAATATGGTTAA
>CANGZX010000096.1 GCA_947458775.1 Sphingobacteriaceae bacterium
ATGCGCTCTGCAAAAGCTCCGGTAATGAGCGCAGGTGTAATAATGGCAAATTTTAACTGATACATGGCAAACAATAAAAATGGAATGGTAGGTGCCAATTTCCATGGCTGTCCGTCTATTACCCCATTCATCATAAAGTAGGTACTTGGATTGCCAATAAAACCGCCAATACTTTCACCAAAAGCTAAGCTAAAACCAAATACTACCCACATAACTGTAATGAGTACCATGCAAATAAAACTTTGTAGCATGGTTGATATAACATTCTTTTTATTCACCATTCCGCCATAAAAGAAAGCCAAACCTGGAGTCATGATTAACACCAAAGCGGTGGCTGTTAACATCCAAGCGGTATCGGCAGTGTTAATAGATGTATGTATTGCTAGTGCCTTGGGTATGGAGGGAAAGCAAAAAGCCAATACAACAACAAGAAATAGAAAAATAAAGGGAAATTTGGATAAATTTTTTGCCATTTTTAGATATTTTGAACGAACTAGCTATAAATATCTAATTTTTAACTCAAAATCTTAAAATTGATTACTAACATTTACCAAAAATGTGAATAAATGAAGAAAATTTTAGATTAAAAACTATTTAAGACCAAATATTTTTGAGTTTTAGGTGTATTTTTTCACCAAAAAATAGTTTTGTGCTCTTTTCAAAGGAGGAAGTATAGTCGGAAACAAAAAATTGATGTTTTTTTGCTTCAACTTTGCTCAATAAATTTAATTCGGCTAGTTTTTTCTGAACAGATTGGGCTACAATTGCTGCAGAATTAATAATTGTTACCTTTTCGTGATAAAATTCTTCAATTTCTGCTTGAATGAGGGGATAATGAGTGCATGCCAAAATCAAACTATCTATATTTTTTAATTTTGGAGAAGATAAGTAGGAATGGATGACCGTTTTACTAATGGTATTGCTAAAAAAGCCTTCCTCTATCATGGGTGCCAAAAGTGGCGTGGCTAAAGACTTAACTTCTATACCCGGTCGGGCTAATTTTAGTTTTTTAGCGTACAAATCTGAGTTGATGGTGGCTTTGGTACCAATTACACCCACACACGTTAACTGCTTTTCTTCGGCCACAAAGTCAACCACTGGATCAATTACATTGAGCACCGGTATTTTATCGCCTATAAATTCTACCAAATCGTGGTAAGCCAATGATGAAGCGGTATTGCAAGCAATCACAATCATTTTACACTGCTTATCGAGCAAAAATTGAGCAATTTTTAAGCTGAAATACTTGATGGCTTCGGGCGATTTATCGCCATAAGGTAAATGGGCAGTATCGCCAAAATAAATCAACTCTTCATTAGGCAATACCTTATGAATAGCACTGGCAACAGTTAAACCGCCAATGCCCGAATCGAAAATACCTATGGGGAGTTGTGCGCTCATATAAACAAAAATGCGAAGTCAACTTGAAATTTATTGACTTCGCATTTATTTAATTTTTTGAGATCCTTATTTTTTCTTTGCTGGAGTAGCCGGTACTTTTGCAGGAGCTGCAGCAGGGGCAACAGGTGCTGGAGCAGCTGCAGCTGCGGCAGCAGCTAATTTAGCTTTAACTACTTCTAAAATATCGTCGCCACCGTCGAAGTAAACTACGCCTGGTTGAGATACATCAAATACATATGCGTAACCTTTTTCTTTAGCTACTGCTTTTACTGCTTTTTCAGCTTTTTCAAATACCGGCTGGTACATTTCAGAGCGTTTGGCATTTAGCTCTTCTTGAGCTTTTTGCTCGGTATCCGTAATACGCTTTTCCATATCTTGGATTTCTTTACCCAAGGTTTCCAACTCTTTACCTAAAGTTTCTTTGTTTGCTTCGCTCAAAGATTTGTATTTCTCTTGGTAGCTCACAATTTTTTTCTGACGTTCAGCATCCATTTGCTCTAAAGCACTTTGTTTTGCTTTCGCATAGGTTTGGAAAGCTGCATCGGCAACCTTCATTTCGGGCATTGATTGTAATAAATCGCTAGAATTGATATGACCAAACTTTTGTTGGGCTTGTGCACTCAACACTAAAAAGCCTAATACGAAAGACAAGGCAGCTATTTTAATTGATTTTTTCATGTTATTATTGTTCATGTTATTGGTTTACGATGTTACTAAAGTTTTTATTATTTCGCAAATGTTCCGGGTTTATATCCTAAACGAGTAATTACCTCATTGCTTCTATCTAACCGGGCATTGGCATAAAGCATGGTTATATCACTCCCTTTATCAAACACTACATCTAACTGCTGATCTTCGGCCAAGGCTTGTACGGCTTTGGCTACCCGTTCTTGTATGGGTTTAATTAAGCGACTTCTTTGTTGAAACAATTCGCCTTCGAAGCCAAATTTTTGGCGTTGTAACTCTTTTGCTTGTTTTTCTTTTTCTACAATTTCTGCTTCGCGACGTTTACGCATATCGTCGGTAAGTAATACCTGATCTGCCTGATAGGCTTTATACAGCTTTTCAATATCGGCAAATTTGGTATCTACCTCTTTTTGCCATTGGTCTGAAAGGGCATCTAATTGTTTTTGCGCCGAATTGTATTCGGGAATATGTTTTAAGATGTATTCGCTATCTACGTACACAAAGCGTTGAGCCATGCTGCTTACAACAGCAGCACAAACAAGAATGATAGTAAGCGTTAATTTTTTCATGCCTTGTTAATTAAAAACCTCCACCCATTTGTTGGGCAATACTAAAGTGGAATTGTCCTTTGTTGGCTGCCGATATTCCCGGAATGGAATCAAAACCATAACCATAATCTAAACCAAGTAAACCAAAAATAGGTAAGAATATACGGGCTCCAAAACCAGCCGAACGGCGTACGTTAAATGGAGAGAATTGCTTGAAATTGTTCCAGGTATTTCCTCCCTCGGCAAAGGCCAAAACAAACACTGTGGCTTGCTGGCTGAGGGTAATAGGATGACGCAATTCTAAGATATATTTATTATAGATAGGGCTACCAGAACCTTGTGCGATTTGCGGATTAGATCCCACTGGGATAACGGAATTATTTTGATACCCTCTCATACCAATAATTTCTGAGCCTTGTAGAAAATCAAATCCTTGCATACCATCTCCTCCTAATTTAAAGCGCTCAAACGGTGATTGACCTACGGCTTGGTTGTAAGAACCTAAGAAACCAAACTGTGCTTGTGCTTTCAAAATTAGTTTTCCATAAATGCGTTGGTACCATTGAGCATCGAATTTCCATTTGTGGTATTCTACATATCGGTAACGCTCTTGATCGGTAGCAGTTACATAATTAATTTTATTAAATAACGAATATGGCGGGGTTAATTGTACCGTAAAACGCAAGTGTGATCCAGAGGTTGGGTAAATCGGTGCATCTACAGAGTTACGTGAAAACTGTTGCGTTAAGTTAAAATTATAGGATTTACCATTAGAGAACAAAAAACGATCGGCATAGTTTCTTAAAACATATTGTTGCAAATTAATAGAACTTACCAATTGAAAATAATCGTCGGGCCATTTTAAGCGCTGGCCCAAGCTAAAGGTAATTCCATTCATTCTAATTTTTTGCAAGTTCGGATCTGCTCCCGAAAGTCCGTTTGATTGCAATGAAGTAAAGGCGCTAATACCAAAATTGACTGGTTTTTTACCACCCAACCAAGGCTCTGAGAAAGAGAAACTGTAAGATTGATAAAATTTACCATTGGTTTGCCCACGTATACTCAGTTTCTGCCCATCGCCCTTCGGAAGTGGTGTCCAAGCTTTTCCATTAAAGATATTACGAGCCGAGAAGTTATTAAAGGTTAATCCCAATGTGCCTATAATACGGCCGCCACCAAAACCACCCGATAACTCTATTTGATCGGAAGGTTTCTCCGATACGGTATATTCAATGTCTACTGTTCCATCGGCAGGGTTAGGAATAGGCTTTACATCTGTTTTTTGCTCATCAAAATTACCCAATTGTGCAATTTCACGAGTAGTTCTTATTACCGCTTCTTTTGAGAACTTTTGTCCCGGTTTGGTACGTATTTCTCTCAAAACCACTCTATCGTTGGTAATGTCGTTTCCTTTTAAACTTACCTTACTAATGGTATATTGCGGGCCTTCATATACTCTAAACTCAATATCAATCGTATCCGTATGTTGGACAATGATCTAATACGATTAAACCAAAA
>CANGZX010000097.1 GCA_947458775.1 Sphingobacteriaceae bacterium
CATTATGGATTTATCCAAAAAACTAGGAAAAACACCCGTAGAAGTTAACGATTACCCCGGTTTTGTGGCCAACCGCATTCTAATGCCCATGATTAACGAGGCCATTTATACCTTATACGAAGGTGTTGCCGGTGTGGAAGAAATAGATACCGTAATGAAATTAGGCATGGCCCACCCAATGGGACCACTACAATTAGCTGATTTTATTGGCCTAGACGTATGTTTGGCTATTTTACGTGTGTTACAAGATGGTTTCGGGAATCCGAAATATGCCCCTTGCCCACTCTTGGTAAACATGGTAACGGCTGGCGAAAATGGAATTAAAAGTGGAAGAGGCTTTTACGAATACACTCCTGGTAGCAAAGAAGTGCTGGTTTCTCCCAACTTCAGCTAGCTATACAGCTCCGCAGCTACTTTATAGGTGCTGCAATGTGCATCTACAATATCTTTAATATCGGGCGAATAGCCACCACCCATACTAACTTGTACCGGTATTTTTCGGGCTTTACAGGCACTAAGCACCAATACATCTCTGTCTTTGCACCCCACTTTACTCAGAGCCAATTTTCCGAGTTTATCGGTCGCTAAAATATCTACACCCGATAAATAAAACACAAAATCGGGGGCAAAATCATCGAGCAAAGGCATAATATGTTGTTCTAAAATGAACAAATATTCGGTATCGCTTATGCCGTCTGCCAAGCCAATATCTAAATCTGAACGTTCTTTACGGAAAGGAAAATTATGCTCGGCATGCATCGAAAAAGTAAATACACGATCCTCATTTTGGAAGATTTCGGCGGTTCCATTGCCCTGATGTACATCTAAATCGATTATTAAAATACGATTAGCTAATTTATTAGCTAACAAATAATTAGCTGCAATTGCTTGATCGTTTAACATACAAAAACCTTCTCCCCAATTGCTCCCAGCATGATGGGTTCCACCGGCTACATTAAAAGCAATGTCATGCTCCAAAGCAAACAAACAACCATCAATAGTTCCTTGGGCAATTCGCAATTCTCGTTCTACCAAAGCCTGCGAATACGGGAAGCCTATTCTTCGCTCCTCTTGATAGGTTAATTGCCCATTTTTTAAACGAAAAAAGTAATCATCATGGTGGGTGGTAAGCACCCATTCATCTGCCAAAAGCGATGGTGAAACAAAATGATGAGCCTCCATGGCACCCTCATGAAGCAATTGCTGCGGAATTAATTCGTATTTCAGCATCGGAAAGCGATGCCCATCGGGTAATGGATGTGCATAAATGGGATCGTATGCGATATAAAACACCTGAAAAATTACCGATTTATTTGTGGAGAAAGATTCTTAAGCAATCGAATACCAATGGTTAACACTACCAAAACCAATGCAGCCAATGCGGCAGTAACTACGGTTTGTGATGCTGATGTTAAATCTTGCTGACGTTTTATGAGTATGCCATACAATGCCCAAAGCACTACCGAGCTAAAAAAGATGTTTTTTCGTACAAAAACCATGAATACGCTGATGAATGTAGCTATGCCAATTAATAAAATAGCCCATAGATTTGGGGCTAAGCCCCATCCATCCCAAGCAATAGAAACCAAATACACACTAATATTTGCAATGGTGGCAATACATATCCAGGCAAAATAAATACTTAAGGGGAATTGGCTAAAAGCTTTAGTCCAGAATGAACGATGACTATCAAAAATGTTCAATTTAAGCTGTATTTGAAGCAGGCTGTATAACTGAATGAGCATACAAAACACCGATAATAGCAACTGGTTACCTAAAAAAGCATATACCCAAGCGGTGGTTGCCAGCGTATTCACAATAAATAAATAGCCTATCTTATTTATATCCTGATTTACCCGCTCATCTACATGCTTACTAAAGGCGTGCACCAGGTGATACATGCAAAATGCCAACAATGAAATATAAATAAGCCCCCAAATTGCAAATGTTATACCTGCTGGGGTAAAATAGGTCTCGTATCTAGCGGAAACACTAGTCATTGTATCAGGGAGGCCTAAAGCCTTAAATTGGGCTAAATTTGCCACTAGTGCCGATATTACGAAACCAAGCAAGTTTAAAATGGCTAGCGTACGAATTTTGTTGATCATGTTTTTAGGATTTAAGAAGCATTGTTTCACAAATCAACGTCAATTCTGTACCAAAATGATACACATCCTCAAAAGTATTGTACAAAGGCACCGGACTGATACGAATTACGTTTGGTTCTCTCCAATCGCCAATAATTCGTTTTTTCACCAGGGCATCAAAAATAGCTTTACCATCACTTTTAGCTATGATTGACAATTGCGCTCCACGTTCTAGGGGATTACTTGGGGTAATTATCTTAAACTGCTCATATCCGAGTTTAGCATTAATCTCGGCAATCCAAAAAGCAAGATAAGCAGTCAATTTTTCACTTTTTGCCCGCAAAGCGGCCATACCACCTGCTTCTTTCATCAGCAATAAAGCTGATTTATGGATAGCCATCAGCATGACTGGGCTACAACTTAATTGCCAGCCCTCTGCCCCTTTTTCGGGCACAAAACCCTTGGCCATTTTAAATCGAGTTTCTTGCTTATAGCCCCACCATCCGGCAAAACGATTCAATTCGGGATTATTAAAGTGTTTTTCGTGAATAAACACCCCACTAATGCCACCGGGGCTACTATTCATGTATTTATACGAACACCAACAGGCAAAATCTACCCCCCAATCGTGAAGTTTTAAGGGTACATTACCTGCAGCATGGGCTAAATCGAAACCAACCTTGGCCCCAACGACATGTCCAGCTTTGGTAATAGCTGCCATATCAAATAACTGTCCGGTATAATAATTGATGCCTCCAAATAGAATTAAGGCTAATTCATCGGCATTTGCTTCAATCTGAGCTAAGATATCCTCCGTTCTAAGGGTTTCTTCGCCTTCCCTCGGGAAAACCTCTAAAATCGCTTCATTTGGATCGATACCATGGAAGCGCACCTGGCTTTCTACCGCATATTGATCTGACGGAAAAGCTCCACCCTCCATTAAAATCTTTATTCTTTTTCCTTTAGGTTGATAAAAACTCACCATCATTAGGTGCAAATTCACCGTGAGGTTATTCATCGGCACCACTTCAGCAGGGTTTGCCCCCACAATAGGGGCCAATAGCTCTTGCAATTCTTGATGGTAGGTCATCCAGGGGCTTTCACCTTCAAACCATCCCTCCACAGCCAAATTTTGCCAATTTTTCAACTGTTCTTGGAGTAGCGTTTGGGCCGATTTAGGCTGCAAACCCAAGGAATTTCCACAAAAATAGCGGATATCTTGCCCATCGTGCTGCGGAATAAGAAAACGGGAACGAAAAGCAGCCAAGGAATCTTGGATATCTAATGCCTGTGCACAAGCAAGGGTTTGATCGAAAATCATGAGTTATTGAGCAATTTTTAGCAATTCAATCTCAAAAATAACCACGCTGTAAGGTGGAATATCTTGTCCGGCGCCATTAGCACCCCACCCTAGTTGGTACGGAATATAAAACCGATACTTGGCGCCAACCGACATCAATTGAAGGCCTTCTACCCAACCCTGAATAACTTGCGTTAAACTTAATGTAGCTGGCTGATTGCGCTCATACGAGCTTTCGAACTGTTTTCCGTTGGCAAGCGTGCCCTTATAATGTACGGTTACGCTATCTGTTGCTTTAGGTTTGGCCCCTTTTGCGGCCGTAAGCACTTCATACTGCAAACCCGAAGGAAGCGCAATTACACCTTTTTTCTTTTTATTCTCCGCTAAAAAGCTTGCTGCTGCAGCTATTAAAGGCTCTTCTTGTTTCTTTTTTAGCGATGTAAAATAAGCCATAATAGCTTGTTGGCCATCTTGCATGCTTATTTGTGGATTTTTTCCGGCAAAAATATCTTGCATAGCTTGCATCAATGCTGCATAATTCAATGTACTAAGTCCTCTAGATTTCAAATCGAAGGAAATGCTAGCACCCATAGCATAACTAGCCGAATCTAGTTGGGTACTTAATTTAAGGGGGCTAACCGGCTCTTGCGCTTGAACACCCATAGCAAAAAGCGTAAAAAATAGGCCAATTGATGCAATTTTTTTCATGTTATTTTTTAGTTTATATAATATACTTTAATCAGTTAATTTACAGTTAATAATGA